>DRJH01000236.1 GCA_011052285.1 Gammaproteobacteria bacterium | reverse complement strand
TTCCCCCTGCTGAGCTTTAACCCTGGGATCGGTATAGATACCGCCGATAAAGTCGTTATAACGGGTTTTTCCCAGATCGATAACCGTTCCAACCAGCTCGATGGTATCAACGCTTTTTGCCCCAAAAAGTAGCGCCGCCTTGGTTTCCTGGCCGCCTGCGCCACCGATGACCAATACATCCTGGTTGGTATCCTGCTTCAGGTATTCGGCAGCGAGTACAATCCGGCCCCAGAAATGATAGGGAGTACGTCCCAGATATTCATTTTTCAGTTTTTTGTAGTTGCCGTCAAAAGGATAGAAAAAACTACTTTGGGTACCCCCGTCATAGGCGATCCACAAGGCCCTCGGTGGGGTATCCGGGGTATCTGTTTTACGCTTCTGGTTAACAATATCGATTTTTGAGATGGGATCCCAGCGCGTGTATTCGATCTGCCCACGGCTGCTGCTGAGTTTGTAGCCGCGTTTATCGAGATGCGGATAGAAATCAAGATAGCTGGATGTGCCAACAAAAGGATGTATTGCCTGAATAGCTGGCAAGGACAATACTGCCAGAGAGGCGACAACCAGTATATTTCGAGACCATCCCTTACCAAGCCAATATGCCAATACCAGCAGTGAAAGTGTACAAGCCAGCATCAGTAATCCACCAGGCCCAAGCACTGGAATCAGCGGTATAATGACCACTGCACCGATTGCAGCCCCAGTCAAATCCCAGAAGTACAGGCGTTGCATCTGCCCCGGGTACTCGGAAAAAATGGCACTGAAAATCATCCCGGCAAAAAAGAATGGCAGTGACAGACTGATATAGATGATCAAAAATGCGGACAGGGATTGTCGCAGGGGAGCATTGATGAAGTGGAAATTAAATGATAGGGAATTCATTACCGGCAAAATGGCAGCCCCGGTAACTCCGAGGAAGAATAGACTGACCATTACCCGGCGGCGCATTGATTGTTCGTCCTTGACGGGAAAAAGGGCGTTATACACACCTGCCAAACCGAGTGAAAACATGGCCAATGTGATGACCATATAAGACATGTTTGAGTACCACTGTACGTCGAAGACCCGAATCAGGGTCAGTTCCATTAAAATAGTGACAAGAGCGGTGACAAACAGCACCAGGGTTTGACCATGTGGCACTTGATTTGGCGTACGATCCATTTACTGACTACCTCGGTATATAAACAGGATGCCTCGTGGCGGGCGCGGGTGATGTGGGTTGTGCGGCCGAATGCTCATACTAAAAGCAAAGCGGTGGATTATACGCCAAAAACGATCACCTATTAAAGGTTGTTATGTGTCAAAACGGCAGGCAGTCATGCCCGGTTCAACACAGCTGACAGCGACTCTTACCAGCTCAAACAGGAGGTGAATTTGTGTAAGACTTCCGAGCCTCTGGAAAAATTCGTGATATATAGCGCAGGGGGATTAAGAGGTATGAGTTCGGGGTATCAGAGCGTTGACAAAATCCCTGGCACTGAAAACCTGCAAGTCGTCGATCCCTTCTCCGATACCGATATAACGAATCGGAATGGCGAAACGCCGAGCCAGTGCCAGGGTAATACCACCCCGAGCGGTACCATCCAGCTTGGTTACGCATAAACCGGTAATACCGATAGCCTCATGAAAATGTTGCAGTTGTGACAGTGCATTTTGACCATTATTGGCATCAATAACCAACAGGGTCTCATGCGGCGCCGAGGTTTCAAGTTTTGCCAGAACCCGGCCAATCTTCTGTAACTGTGCCATCAGATCATTCTGTACATGTTGACGACCTGCGGTATCGATAAGGAGGATATCTATATCGCGTGCTTTGGCGGCACTATAAGCATCGTGTACAACAGCGGCGGCATCTGCACCATGCTCCTGGGCGATAACCGGTACCTGCAGGCGCTGACCCCAATTCTGCAATTGATCAATGGCTGCTGCACGGAAGGTATCTGCAGCTGCAAGCATGATTTTCTGGCCCCGGCTGGCGTAGAGTCCAGCCAGTTTCGCTGTAGTTGTGGTTTTGCCAACACCATTGACTCCAACCATCATGATGACTCGCGGTTTCTGAGATATTGTCAAATCGGGGGGGTCGATATGCAATATCTTCTCACAAGTATGTCGTAGAATCCTTGTGACTTCCTCCAGATCAGCCGTTTTGACGGTACGTACCTGCTCCACCAGCATGTCGCTGATCTCAATACCCATATCGGTTTGTAATAATTGCTCCTCAAGCGCCTCAAAATCAGCATCGCCAAGTTGTTCATGCCCCTTGAACAGTCGCTTAAGGCCTTTTTGCAGGGCTATACGGCTGCGTGAAAGACGACTAAACAAACCTGATCTTTGGCTTTCGAACCCTGGCTTACTGTCGTTGTCTGTTTTTTGTCGTCCTGATACTATTGACATGGACTTACTCCCCAATATGGGCTTTGTTCAGCACCGCACCAGCAATGCTACTATGGTTGCAGAAAACCTGGCATTCTACGCTGCCACGACACGACTCGAAAGCCTGTTTTCAAGACCCATCTGACCATGTCCCCTGCTCACAATAACCACCAGAATCATATCCGCATTATCGCAGGTCGTTGGCGTGGTAGGAATTTGCATTTTTCTTCGCAGCCCGGCTTGCGCCCTACACCAAATCGTATTCGTGAGACGCTGTTCAACTGGCTGCGGCCCTATTTGGCAGAGGCCCGTTGTCTGGACCTCTTTGCCGGTAGCGGTGCCCTTGGTATTGAAGCCATTTCCCAAGGTGCTGCCAGCGTTGTTTTGGTGGAAAAAAACCCGATAGCCGCCCGGCACTTACAGCAAATCTGTCACAAACTTGACTGCAACCAACTCACAGTAGTCAACAGACCAGCTCAATCCTGGCTATATTCCTGCACCGACCAGTTCGATGGGGTATTTCTTGACCCACCATTTACTACAGCACAACTGTCAACAACTGTTGCGAAACTGGAGTCGTCTACCGTCCTGACGAAAGGGGCATGGATCTATATCGAGCAGTCGGTGCGGGAAAAACCAGTTATTATTCCCGTTGCTTGGGAATTACTGCATCAAAAAAGCCAGGGAGAGGTGCTATTTTCCTTGTATAAAAAAAGCTAAGAGCCTATACGAGAATAGACAGCCTCCTAACTTGTGCTACGGTGGCGTACCGGTAGAACCGGATCGGCTCCGGTCATTGTCGTAGTATCCTTGACGACTGGTTTTGCTTTATTGGAAAAATGGGCTTGCAGCAACTGACGTACCAAATAGGAAGATTTTACGGTCCATTTCTTCCGATTAACAGTGACCGCGGCAATCGCAATACGGTCCTGGCCGAGAATGCCATAGCCGGTAAACCAGTCCGTACTGCCCCGCGGAGAAAACCCTATCAGAGAACCGGTTTTGCCGCCCACCTCGAGACCTTTCAGGGTTTTTTTCCGAAAACGCCGAAACCACTGACGAGCGGTACCGCGGCGAATAGTTTCCTGCATCATCTTGCGCAGTTCCCGGGCGGTTTTTGCTGAGATCACCTGCTGAATTTCCTGAGGCCTGGCAGAATACAAAAGCGTACCGCTAGCACTGGTGATGGTATTGATGACCTGGGGCGCCATTGCCTTACCATCATTAGCAATCGTGGCCGAAAGTAGTGCGGCGTGCAACGGGCTGATGCGGGTTTCACGATTAAACCCGGAAGCCAGCTCGGCAACAGACCAGTCTGAATCAAGATCTGACTTGATAGGGCTTTGTGGCACCAGGAAGTCTCCGGCCAGGGTTTCTCCGAAACCATAACGTGAAGCCATTTTTTTTAGTTTTTCAGCACCGACGGTAAGCAGCCCGAGCCGAGCGAACACGGTATTTACTGATTCGGAAAATGCCCGTTTCAGTGACAAACGCCGGGTCCAGCGGTTATTGCGAGGCCGTAGCACCTGCTTACGATACAAGGTAGTGCTGCGCCCGTTATAGGTCACCGGCGTATCAGCATTCACCAGGCCGGCCTCAATCGCAGCAGATGCGGTGATGATCTTGAACAGAGAAGCTGCCGGATAACCAGACTGCAGGGCTAGGTTTGTATCATCCTGGGCGTCTCGCTGATAACTGGCCATAGCCAAAATATGGCCGGTAACAGCATCCATTGCCACCACAGCTGCATAATCCGGTTTATATCGAGTCAGCAGGTCATCTATCCGTGATTGTAAGATTGGATCAAAATTGTAGTAAATATGGGCTTCGGTGGTACCGTAACGGGTGGTAAGTTGTAGATTGGTTGGGAATTGTAGACGAGCAAATAATGGGCTTATCGTTGTGTGTAGGGCAGCGGCATCAAGACCTGGGGTTAATTTTTCGGCATAGCCTTGCGGGTCCGGATTGGCAGGCCATAGCAATGCCGCAAATAACCAGGGCAGCAACACAATAACAACCCATTGAACGTGTCGTAAAGGGCGACGGTGCGCTAGCCTGGGGATTGAAACCGAATCCCTCATCAGCCCCGAAGTGGGGGCCTTAATACGGCTTGTTCGTCGCCTGCCGGTTTTGAACAGGCGCCGCAACCATGACTGGCGAGGGCGAAGATAAAGATCTTTCATGGCTTAGGCTATAGAAGGTCTGTTCTCATTAAATACAACAAATACAACCAATATTCGCCCCACCATGATATGTTGCCCCAAAGCAGCTTTTCCTCACAGCGACCGCCATGGATGGTGCAAGTAGCGGAAACAAACCGGTCGGCCCCTATTCCCGGATACCCTCCTAAATCTATCGGACTACTACCCTCATTGAGTACCGATCGTACCATATATCCGGCAAAACAAGTCGCTGCCGTAGCAGAGAGTTTGCACAGCGAAACGAGTCTATCATCCGCGTTACCATCTGGATAAGCCTCTTTAAATTCCTGCCTGACTCATGTGCCATAACCGATACTGGATATGGTTGATGACTCCTGCTACGACTACGCTTGCCAACCAGGGTTGCTCGGGTTGCAGAGTCAAAAGTTGCCAGACACCACAACTACTATAAATACGACAGTTAGGCCACGAAAGCCCCAAACAGATCGGTATCGAGGGTAGAGGATAACGGATCCCCACACCCAACGCCTTGCCCCAGGCTTCTTTACGGGTCCAACACTGCAGTAGCCGTTTACTCGTGGATGTGCCCTGTTGTAGTTGCGTGCCCTCCATGGCACCACAAATTCGCTTAAGCAAATGCATGCTGTGTAAGCGACGGTCAAGATACTCCAGGTCAACACCTAACTCGGCACCTGCGGTGACAGCGATCAACGCCAGATTGCGACTATCGGTGCTGTTAAAAGAAACTCCAACCTTTCCAAAATACCCAGCGACAGCGGGTTTACCGTGGCTGCCGTACTGATAATCAAAGGCATTCAAAGGGCAGTCGAGGTAATGACTCAAAATGGCGCGCAAGGCAAGCATTATTGCGGCATGACGATTGTGTACAACTCCGCTGTGATAACGATTGAGCCGTAGTTGTTCCCGGGCACTCAACCATTGGTAGTAATTTTTCTCAATGGCGGTATGGTGTGTATGATCCAGATCAACTGCCCACAGATGCAAATGACCCACTTGGGGGGGCTGTCGGGCGGGCATGTCGGCACAACTGAAAAGTTGCAGTTCCTGGAGTTTTGATAATCGATAAAACTGCAACCCGTCCATAGGCTCTAGAGCATGCTTTAGTGCCGACTGAGCCGAGGCTCACCCAGTGCGTTCATACGTTCCAGCGCCTGTTCTTCTGCGCTACTGTCGTCTCCTGCCTGCCGACAGTTCAGCAACCTATACTGCAATCCCTGTCGACTGAACAGCAGGGTTTCCCCTGCTATCTTTAATTCGGCAACAAGCCCTTCACCAGGCACATTGTATAGACAGACAAATCGATTAGATTTTTTGTTCGTCATACCCTATTCCACTAGCTTAAAAAAAGCTTACAGACCGGATTTTCCGTTTCGTCATGGTAAGGATATCCCATATTTTTCAGGAATTCATTAAATGCCGGGCGATCACCCGGCGGAACCTGAATTCCAGCCAGCACGCGACCAAAATCGGTGCCATGATTACGATAATGGAACAGTGATATATTCCAGGATTTTCCCATACAAGACAGCAAGTGCAACAGGGCTCCGGGTCTTTCCGGTAGTTGAAAGCGGACGATCTGCTCATTCGTAACTTGCGGAGCGTGCCCGCCCACCAAGTGGCGGATGTGAAGTTTTGCCGTTTCATTATCGGTCAGATCAATCAACGCATAACCCTGGTTGCTAAGACGAGCTTTGAGTTCATCAATTTCGGTGTCATTTCTGACCTGAATGCCGGCATAGACATGGGCGATTTTGCTATCCGCATAACGATAATTGAATTCACTGATATTATGCTTGCCTATCAAGGAGCAGAAGTTGCGAAAACTACCGGGTCTCTCCGGAATCGTAACCGCCAGTATGGCTTCACGACGCTCACCGGTTTCAGTCCGTTCCGAGACATGTCGCAGTCGGTCAAAATTCATATTCGCACCGGAGGTCACAGCAACCAGATGCTGTTGTTTGATCAGATGTTCCGCTACGTATTTCTTGGCACCGGCAATCGACAAGGCCCCTGCAGGTTCAAGGATGGTACGGGTATCCTCAAAAGCATCTTTGATGGCAGCACAGATTTCGTCATTGCTAACCGTGATCATGCCATCGACATATTTGCGGGCTAGTCGAAAAGTTTCCCGACCAACTTTTTTTACCGCCACCCCATCCGCAAAGAGCCCAACCTCACGCAGGGTAATACGGCGCTTTTTTTCCAGTGAACGCGTCATCGAAGCGGCATGTTCAGGTTCCACACCAATCATCAGCACATCTGGCCGTACCTGCTTGATATAGGTGGCCATTCCGGCAATCAAACCACCCCCACCAACCGGAACAAAAACGGCATGTAGTGGCCCGGGGTGCTGCTTGAGTAACTCCATACCGATGGTCCCCTGACCAACAATCACATCAGGATCATCATAGGGGTGGATATAGCTTAAGTGCTGCTGTTCGGCCAATTGTTTTGCGTGGGCAGAGGCTTCGTCATAAGTATTCCCGGCCAAAACCACTTGTGCCTGCAAATTGCGTACGGCATTAACCTTGATATCCGGAGTTGTTGCAGGCATCACAATGGTCGCGGTACAGCCTAGTTTGGCTGCGGCCAGCGCGACACCCTGGGCATGATTTCCAGCAGAGGCCGCAATCACACCTTGCTTGAGCGCAGTGGCCGATAGCTGGACCATTTTGTTGTAGGCCCCACGATTCTTGAAAGAAAACACAGGCTGTTGATCTTCACGCTTCAGCCACAGTGTATTGTGCAGGCGCCGCGAAAGGCTGCTAGCACATTCCAATGGAGTCTCAACGGCAACATCATAGACACGAGCCGTAAGAATACGTTGCAGATAATTTTTCGGCATGGGGTTGCGCTTGGGTTGTATCCGAAGACGGGGTAGAATGGCCCCTCGTCAGTGATTATTACAGTCACGAAACTGCAACGGGAGTATACAGCTAATGACCAATGATGAAATGAAGAAAGCCGCTGCAGAGGCCGCACTGGATTATATTGACAATGGGGATGTGGTCGGTGTCGGCACAGGTTCGACCGCGAATCACTTCATTAATGCACTGGTCAGGATCAAGGGAAAAATTGACGGTGCGGTGGCAAGTTCTGAAGATTCTGCTGAGCGCCTGCGTTCATCAGGCATTACGGTGCTGAACTTGAATGATACCGGAGACTTGCCCGTTTATGTCGATGGAGCCGATGAGGCGACACGGCACCTGCATTTAATCAAAGGTGGGGGTGGGGCACTGACCAGGGAAAAGATTGTCGCTGCGGCCAGCAATAAATTTATCTGCATCGCCGATCGAAGTAAACTGGTGGATGTACTGGGGCAATTTCCACTTCCTGTTGAAGTAATCCCCATGGCCCAGAGCCTGGTAGCACGTCGTTTGGCCGGTTTGGGAGGTCAGCCGATATTGCGCCGTGACTTCACGACCGACAACGGCAATATTATTCTCGATATCAAAGGCCTTTCTATCCTTGAGCCGGCGGTTCTGGAAGGTGAAATCAACCAAATCCCCGGGGTGGTTACTGTCGGTATTTTTGCTCAACGCCCTGCCACAGTACTCCTGCTTGGAACCAAAACTGGTGTCGACCTGATCCGCTAAAACCGTGTTGGACGGGCATCTGAGGGGCTGTCCGGGAATAGGAGCCGGGACCCGGTTCGTTGCTCCTGCAAAATCGCCACTTCCGCCATCCATGGCGCCCGTTGCGAGGATAGGCGGATTATTAATAACGCCACATCCCAGCAACGCCTGTTGATAATTGGCAAGAATGGGTCGCTACTCCTGCAACCAGAACCGGGCACTGGCCGCATCCGGGAACTGCTGTACATCTGCCCTGATAAAAACCCCGGCGAGCCAACTGGTCCAGGCCAACCATTGATCAGAGGTGATAATGGCTATTTTTTGGTAATCACCGACATGCTTGTGATTAAACTGCACCTCTTCCCATGCGACATCAACAGTAAAACCACTCATGGAATTCAAATCCAGTAGTAGGTTAATACCAGTCCCTCGGTCCAGTTCACGATCGACCGCTCGCTCAAAACGCCCAAAATCTTCCAGGGTGAGTTCGCCAAATACCGTTACCCGCAGCAGTGTATCCTGGTGTTCAATTGTGATCATGGCAGCACCTTCGCTAATTACCGGAATAGGATAGTCTGTGGTTGAGCTGTAGCTATAGTACCCACAGCTCTCATTATGGCATGATCGCTGTAGGACAGTCGATGGTGAAAGAGCCAGCTTGTACCATAACCTGCGGATGTACGTGCGTCCAACCAGCGTTTGTTACGGACTTATCGCATGGCTCCTAGGAGGCCTCCCACATCGACATTGCACACACATACACGCTTCATCCGGACAATTCAGCTCTTGATACTGACTTTTATAATATCGGTTTAGCCAGGGTAGCATCAGCCGTTTGAAGGGAGACTGTTTATAGAGCTTGTGTAAAAATCCACGTGCGTCACCGCGCTGTGTCGTATATTGTAAAAACCAGCGATACCCTCTATTGGGGACGTGCCCGTAAAAGATCCGATTCACTACCGATGCCAACAGTTGTTTGCCCAGAACAATACGCCATTGTCGATCGTAGTCTTGACCATTCAGTAAACATTGTGCGGCCAGAACCCCCGAGGTCATCGCATAACGCATGCCAAAGCCCCACAAAGTATCCTGAAGACCAGCTTGCTCACCCACTATCGGATGTCGCCCATGTATTGCGCTCTTGGGAATACGAAAATTACCAATACCGCTATGCGGGTGCGGGTTGTGCATGCGCAGCCCGACCAGTTTTTCAAAAGCCTCGATGGTGCGCTGCACATAAACACGTTGTCGCGTAAAATCGGTAAACATGCAGCTCTTGACCGTGCCAATCCCATTCATGGTAAGTAGATAAGCATAGCCTTTTGGAGCCAGATTATTATCACAAATCGCCCAAAAGCCATTTTCCATATCGGTTTCAAAATGGAAGCCTACTGCGATCGCATCCGCTGCCTGGGGGCCTGCGGCCAGTATTCCTGCGCCCTCAATCTTCCGCAGACGACTGTTGAAACGTACTTCAACACCCAATTCCTGGGCCTGATGTAACAAAGTGGTATCCAGCGTCCCTGGCCCCGGACCTCGTTCAACGGTGTAGAATAAAGGTTCCGGGCTTTTAATTTCATAGGCCTTACCCCAAGCATCAAAAGCCGTCCCGCTGATGCTTGGAATTTTATCAAATTCTGTGGTAATCCCCTGTTCGCGCATCACCGCCAATACATCCTGTTGGGTTGACCAATTCTCCAGGCCTTGTAAATCACCCTGAAAACGATGCCCAACCTCGGCTTTTGCCTCATGCACAACAACCGATCGGCCCGCTCGCGCCAAGGTAATAGCCGCCACCAGCCCTGCTGGACCCGCGCCAGCAATTTGTATGGTCTCCTGCGCGGGCAATAAGATAACCGCTGAAGTTAGCTTGTCAATACGTGCCTCGATTGCAGTCATAGGTATGAATAAATGACTGGAGAAGGGTAAAGATGGTATCCTGCAACGCTATAGATGTCGACCCTACATTGGTGCGTAATTGTGATGCAGCCAAGCGGGCGGCGGTACCAGGAGGCTGTCAAAGAAGAATAGAGAACCTACTGCGAATAAGCAGAATTTGGTCCAATTTCTCCCTGATTCTCGTTAAATACAACCAGCATTCTCCTCAAATCATGAAAAAATCGACCTCAAATCCGCTTCCCCTCGCTACGACTTCTATT
>DRJH01000235.1 GCA_011052285.1 Gammaproteobacteria bacterium | reverse complement strand
GACATTGAACAGATTGCCGGATCGATAACGAAATTTTGCCGCTTCGTTAACGATCTGATCGAACGCAGGAAATATATAGTCGGCGAACTGAATTTCCGCTACTGGTATCTGTCCCTGTGCCGCCAGACCATTGGCAAACCCAATAATCCCCTGTTCCACCAGTGGTGTATTAAAACAACGCTCGTTCCCGTATTTTTCCTGAAGATGGGTAGTGGCCCGGAATACCCCACCAAAGCCGCCCACATCCTCACCGAAACAGAGTACTTTGTCATTCGCGGCCATGGCGATATCTATGGCGTTGTTCACCGCCTGCAGGAGGTTGATCTTCATCATGACCTTATCCCCACAGTGTTATTTTTCCCGGCATCGGTAGCCTTGGTATTTTGAGGATAAGTTTGTGGGTACTGTGCAATGTGGGCCTGCAGCTGCCGCAATTGTTCCTGCAACAGCGGTGGTGGCAGATCATACACATCGCTGATCAGCTTATCGAGAGTGGGTGCCGGCCGCTGTTCAGCCACTTTCATGGCCGTTAGCATCTTTTTTCGCACCACTTCAAAGCATTTTTTATCCTGATCTTCCGACCACCAGCCCTGCAGCAACAGCCACTTCTTCATACGCTGTAGTGGATCCTTGCTACGCCATTTTTCCTCTTCCTTTTTGCTGCGATAACCGGAAGGATCATCAGACGAGGAGTGGGCCGCCAAGCGATAACTCATGCTTTCGATCAGTACCGGCTGATTTTTCTCTACCGCAATGCGTCGTGCCTGCAGCGTTGCTCCATAGACCGCCAGAATATCGTTGCCATCGATGCGAATGGTGTGCATTCCATAACCAAGTGCTCGCGGTGCGATACCATCGGCGGCAAATTGTTCGCTGGAAGGTGTAGATATCGCATAGCCATTGTTCCGACAGAAAAATATGACGGGAACTTTGAGTACGGAAGCCATATTCAGCGCCGCATGAAAATCACCTTCTGAAGCGGCTCCCTCTCCGAAGACGGTGACGGTACAAAGCCCACTTTTGCTGATTTTCTGCCCGTACGCATAACCGGTTGCCTGCGGAATCTGGGTCGCCAATGGTGAGGAAATGGTCATAAAATGGAGTTTCGCCGATCCATAATGAACCGGCATCTGTCGGCCCATGCCATAATCGAGATCATTGGCAAACAACTGATTCATGAACTCGTCGATACTGAAACCACGGTACATCAATGCACCTTGCTCCCGGTATTGCGCCATAATCATGTCTGCGTCATTCAGGGCAGCAGCAAAACCCACCGTACTGGCCTCTTCGCCAGTCGATTGCATATAAAAACTGACCCGGCCCTGCCGTTGCGCAGCCAGCATGCGCTCATCCAAAGCCCGGGTTCGAACCATAGCATCGTAGATTCGTAACGCTTTTTGCCGATCAAGGTCTGGTAGTGCCGCACCCGGGTAGACCGTACCATCCTGTTTCAAAATCCTACAGGTAGGGATGGCGAGTTCATTGCCACGGATAAATTCGAGTGTATGCACTGTGTGCTGTAATGCAGACATCATCTAGCCTCCTCTTTAGCGTTGAGAGTACATGGTTGCAAGACCCTCGTGAGGTTTTGCCGCCATCACCACCGAGCAACCGGGTAAGGTTATATGGGTGGTTTTCAGCTACAGAGCCTGGACTCATTTATGCTTGGTGCCGTGATCAACGATACGTTGCAAAATGAAAGGTGTGTGTCCACGCCCTGGACGTTAATGACAGTATAGGCTTATTCTCTCTTGGAGTAAATTTGCTAGGAATATCCCAGGTAAGCCCGCTGTACCGCTTTATTCGCCAGCAGATTTTCGCTGCAGTCCTCAAGCACCAGATGGCCGGTCTCCAACACATAGCCGCGGTCAGCAATATTCAGTGCCGCCCGGGCATTTTGTTCCACCAGCATGACCGTCACACCCTGACGATTCAATTCACGGATGATATCAAAAATTTCTTCGACCAGTAGCGGTGCCAAACCCATCGAGGGCTCATCGAGGAGCAGTAATTCCGGCTTGCCCAGCAAGGCCCGACCAATCACCAGCATTTGCTGCTGACCACCCGACAAGTTACCGGCCGCAGACTTGCACCGTTCCCTGAGAATGGGGAACAGGGTGTATACCCGCTCCAATTCAGTTTTCATCCAGCCCTTGTCTTTGCGTCGAACATAACCACCCAACAACAAATTATCTTCCACACTCAAGGGTGCAAACACCTGCCGCCCTTCCGGCACATGGCAGATTCCGGCGCGAACAATGCGGTGCGGCAGCCATTTGGTAATTTCCTTGTCACCTAGTGAAATCTTACCGGCGCTGGCTCTATGTAGATTCGAAATCGCATGCAAAAGCGTTGTCTTACCGGCGCCATTGGCACCGACAAGGGCCACCAGCTCGCCGTGTTTGACTTCCAATGAAATATCATAAAGCGCCTGGATGGGGCCATAATGGCTATTCAGGTGATCTATTTTCAGCAGAGTCCCGGTCTCAGTGGCCATCGGCTTCACCCCCGCCCAGATAGGCTTTGATCACATCAGCATCCTGCTGTACTTGCTGTGGGGTGCCTTCTGCCAGTCGTTTGCCGAAATTAAGCACCATAACCCGATCAGACACCTGCATAACCAGCCCCATATTGTGCTCAACCAGCAATACGGTGGTACCGGCGTCACAGATACGACGGATCAATACACACATTTGCGCGGTTTCCGTGTCATTGAGCCCCGCTGCGGGCTCATCCATCATCAATAAGCGGGGCCGGGTGGCCAAAGCCCGGGCAATTTCCAGGCGTTTGAGCAAACCGTAGGGCAGTGCAGATGCCTGCATGCCAGCAACTTTATCAAGTCCACAAAATTGCAATGCTTGCCGAGCCCAGGCTTCAGCCTGCCGCTCTTCTCGCACCACCGCCGGCAGCCGCAAAGCGGCATGCCATAGTCGAGAATGGGTACGCAAATGGCAGCCAACCATGACATTATCCAGTGCGCTCATATTAAAAAAAATTTGCAGATTCTGAAAGGTTCGAGAAATCCCCATGGCAGCAACTCGGCAGGGCTTGTGGCCGGTGATCTCTTGCCCCAGAAAATAGATCTGTCCGGTGTCGGCTTGATAAATTCCTGAAAACAGATTGAACAATGTGGTCTTACCAGCGCCGTTAGGACCGATGACCGAATAGACCTGGTTTTCCTCGACAACAAACCCCAGGTCAGCAATCGCGCGTACCCCGCCAAATGCCTTACTCAATGCTTCGATATCCAAAAGCGCCATTCGCTTCAACCCCGACCCTCCAAACCCTGGCCTGGCAGCTTTTGCTGCTGCTTGCGATGCCGTAACCGTTGTAGCAGGTTTTGAATACCAAACAACAGGCCCTGAGGCAGGAAAATCATCACCAGCATCAAGATGGCCCCAAACAACATCACTTCATAGTCTTCAAACACCACGAGCATGGCTGGCAGATAGGTGAGAATGATGGCCCCGAGTATGGCTCCATAATTTGAGCCCATACTGCCCAGTACCACCATGGTGACCAATTGGAGCGAAAAAAAGAAACCAAATGAATCAGGACTTATGAAGGATTGCTGATGTGCAAACAAGCTGCCGGCCAGTGCGGCGATCAGTGCGGCTAGTACGAAAACACCGGATTTGGTTGCCGTCGTATCGATCCCCATCATCTCGGCGGCCACCTCAGAACCGTGCAATGCACGCAGGGCGCGGCCACTACGTGAACTAATGATATTCAAAGCCAGCCACAGTACCAACAGCAAGATGATCACAATTACGAAATACCAACGAAGGTCCGTGTCCACCTGCCAGCCAAAAACAGACAATACCGGAATATCACCCATGCCATCCGGCCCACCGGTAAAATCATCCTCCTGGACCAGAAAAATATGAACGATAATCCCCAAACCGAGTGTCGCCATTGCCAAATAATGGCCTTTAAGACGCAGGATGGGTCGGGCGATAGCAAAAGCGATTGCCGAGGTCATGGTCATGCCCACAAGCATTGCCGGCCAGGGGTTCCATCCGTACCGGGTCGTCAGGATGGCTGAAACATAGGCGCCGATTCCAAAGAATGCGGCATGCCCAAGAGATATTTGACCCGCGTACCCCATCAGAAGATTGAGGCTGATCGCCAGAATCGCATTTAATCCGGCTGTCACCCCGATGACCGTCACGTAGTAATTATCCGGAAAAACCAGGGGCAAAACCAGCAACACAACTGCAAGCAGGAAAAATGGCTTGAGTCTTTTCATACCCGGTCTGTTGCCGCTTTACTAAAAAGGCCATTTGGTCGAAGAAACAAAACCAGCAGCAATATCAAAAAGCCGATCGCATCTTTGTAACCGGAGGAGATTAAACCCGCCGACAGGGACTCAATCAACCCCAGCAGCAAGCCTCCTGCCACTGCACCCATGGGGTTACCCATACCACCAAGAACGGCGGCGGAAAACCCTTTG
>DRJH01000234.1 GCA_011052285.1 Gammaproteobacteria bacterium | reverse complement strand
TCCACCCGGTCTTTGACAAAGCCAATCGTCGCCGGGTTGACTGCGCCGGCAATGGCATCCTGCGGGGTTGCGATGGCAACACCGCCCATGGCACGAGACTTGGTTCCATAACCGATAAGAAACATGCCGTTGGTGGCGTAAGTGACCGCCGGCAGACTGATTGCGAGCGTCAAAACCCCGGCAAGCAGCGATTTTGCTGCACATTTCATAGTGCTTTCCTCCGTTTTGTTATGCCTAATCAGGCTAATACCGATCTTATTATTGGACTGGCGTAAGTGTTGCCGATCAAACCAATGAAAGTCAAGTGCATAGATGACCGGTAATTACGGTACTGTATTTTTTGTGTTGAGAATCGGGCATCAGAGGGGCACCTGCGGGTTGGTCGGGCGTAATCTCACGGCGTGCGGGGGTATTCGGTAGTGAGTCGAATTTCCCCTGGGGTGGTAAGTAGTATTCAAATAGTTACATGGGAACTGCTGTCGAATTTTTTAATAGGCGTTGCATCGCTTTTTTTACTCCGTTAGTCTGTTGTAACACCCTGAAATTGATTGGATTGATCAGAACCGGCAGCACGGATGCCCCTGCCCGAACCGACGGAATACTTTACATTTTGTGTTGCCGGCGTTCGGGGTGTAGCCCCCCTTGTATGCGTAATAGATTGTTTTTTATATATATTATTCTGTCTGGCACAGAGCTTGCTTCGTAATGGACTGCCGGGTGCCGCTGGCGCTGGGCCGTTAAAGCCCGCTGCCCTGCCCGGCGTCAGTCTTAAATCCTTTGGAGGAGTTTTTTATGAATGCAAGAAAAACAGTATTAAGTTCCGCAATGGCCCTGGCCATGGGCGGTATCAGCCTGAGCGCCAACGCGGCCCTCACCAGCAGCGCCGTGCTGGTGCTTGATCCAGGCGTCAAAACTTGTACCATCGGTGGCACGTTCCCCGCCTGCGACTATGGCGTTTCAGATGTCACATCCGGGTCTTTCTTCAGCATGGACACCAATGGCGACGGAAGCGTTGCATCGGGTGAGAAGAGCGTGATACTGGTTGCCGGCGGCGTTGCGTCCGACAAGGGTATCGGTCTCGCAATGCACCAAACCTTCGACAACACCGGCAACCCCATAGGTAGCCATACAGGTAGCATCAACGGTTCTGAAAGCCCGCAGTTCGATATCTGGGGGTTCTTCGGCAACACCGGTTTGGATTATCTCTCCAGCCCGATGAATGACCTGGGTCTTGACGCCAACGGCAATCACAAGATCGACATGAGTGGCTGGGTCGTAGGCTGGAACGGGATCGATGCTATTCCCATGGGTGGTGACACGGCCAACTTCGCCATCGATACTGGTGTGGGTACCATGGTATGCAGCAAGGCGTCCTGCTCGAACAGTAGCACCTTCGCCCTGAGCTACAATGCCCACGTGCCGCTGAAAGACGTGAGTGGCTTCGGCGGCGTTGCTTACAGTCTGAAGCTGACGGGCGTCGTCGGCACGAACCTGTCCCACATCCCGGTCCCGGCTGCAGTCTGGTTGTTCGGTTCCGGCCTGGTTGGTCTGGTAGGCGTGGCTCGACGTAAAAAGGCGGCGGTCTAAGCTGTTGACGTAAAAGAGGTGTAAGCGGGCTGTGTAATGGGTCCGCGAGCAAATCTGATAAACGGGCGGTGGTGGTAACACCCCGCCCGTTTATTTTTCCAAACGTCTTGTCCCAAGGACACGAACCGGTGCAGACCGTACTGGTGGCGGGCCTGCCACGCTAATTTTGTTCATGGGTGCCGTCCTCCCTATTTTAGCCGATAATCACACATCAACTACGGCACTTTGATGCCTGTCAAGGGGCGGTGCCTGTTTTATCTGGTTAATGTCGAGGCTGTCAAATTGGAATCAATACACCAGATTGGACAACTGATTCGGAAAAGGGACTTTAAAGCAGCTTTACCCTTGCTAGAAAAACTTCTTTCAGATGATAAAAGTAATATTTGGGCGTGGAAAATGTCTGGCGCGGCCCATCTGGAACTGGGTGATTCCTGTAAAGCAATGGAGGCTTTTGAAGAGGGGCTTCGGCTGAACCCACGCGATAAGGAATTACTCTCTGCCATAGGGGTGAGACACTACGATACAGGCGATTATTCGGCTGCCCAGGGTTATTTCAGACGGGTACTGGAGGTAGAGCCATCAAACATCAAGATCGCCAGGTTATCAGCACTGTCCCTCACCGCCCAGGGGAGATATCAGGAGGCGATCGAGTGCGCGCAGGTGATAATACGACAACGGCCCACGGACCTGAATGCGATCATTCTTTATGCGCAAATACTGGAGAATCTGGGCCGGCAAAATGAGGCGGTTGTGGCGTTACGTCAAGCCTGTACCCTGTACCCTGATAATCCCGATGCCTATTACTTGCTTGGCAGATGCAGCCGGACCCTCGGGGATACCCGGACAGCAACTGGCGCATACCAGAAAGCCGCACAATTATCGCCCAATAACATCGAATACCAACTGGAATTTCCGAGATACTTGCTGGAGACAGGAAAAATCCTTCCTGCTGTTTCTGCTTACGAAGCATTGTTACCCCGATTCCCGGGAAATACGAAAATACTCAACAGTCTTGCAAACGTATTGGTTATCGTTTGCCGCGCGGATGAGGCCATAGAACATCTGAAGCAGTCCATAGCACTGAACCCCGACCAGTTCGATGCTTATAATATTCTTGGTAATGCATACAAGCTGGCCGGTCACGTTGCCGATGCAGATCGCTGCTATTCGGAGTCTATCAGCCTTAACAACGCCAATCACTATATCCATAGTAACCGTTTATTGAATCTCAACTATCTTGCTGGTATCGATAATGCTGCTTTATTCAAGGAGCACCTGGCATGGGCGGAAGTTGCGACTTCCGGGAAATCGCCACGAGTATCATTCGATAACGAGCCTGAGGTGAACAGGCGTCTAAGAATTGGATATGTCTCTGCTGACCTGAGGCATCACGCAATCTATTACTGCGTGGAACCAATTATTGAGAATCACGATCATGAAAGCTTCGAGGTGTTCTGCTATTACAATAAAACCATCCGCGATCAGGTAACGGAACGGTTCATGAACCATTCAGATCACTGGAGGAATATCGCCGGGTTAAGCGACGGTGAAGTATTTAACTTGATAACCGATGACAAGATAGACATCCTCGTCGATCTTTCCGGACATACTGCAGGTAACAGGTTGCCGGTCTTTGTAAGGAAGCCTGCGCCAATACAGGTTACCTATGAATGCTACCCACATTCAACAGGACTGCGTGCCATCGACTATAAGTTAACCGATGCGGTTATCGACACTGACGAAGACAGGCCGTATCACACGGAACAGCTGTACTTTTTCAGTGATTGCTTCATTTGTTATAAGCCACAGGATCAAACGCCGGCTATTACCGCTTTGCCAGCACTAAAAAATGGCTATGTAACGTTCGGATCATTCAGCAACTTATTCAAAATAAATGAGAAGGTACTGAATTTGTGGTGCGAAGTCATGAAATCAGTAGATGATTCGCGGCTTATTTTCTTCCGCCGCTCTATCGAATCAGGCGCTATCGACAGGATCCGGGACTTTTTCAGTGATCACGGCGTCAGTCCCTCCCGTCTGACATTCTTGAATGACATTCCTGACAGGTGGAAACATCTGCCGCCGGGTGCCGCGCATCTTGGGCTTATCTCCGAAGTCGATATACTGCTGGACACTTTCCCCTACTCCAGCCATACCATTGCTCTGGAGGCCCTGTGGCAGGGGGTGCCCACAGTTACACTCTATGGAAACCGCCATGCAGCGCGAGTATGCGCAACCCTGTTAACAGCAGTCGGACTCGAGGAGCTGATCGCGCATTCAATCGAAGAATATATTTCCATCGTAGGGAATCTTGCGCAAAATCATGGGAGACTTGGCGAGATACGTTCTACTCTCCGTACCGTTATGGAGGATTCGCCGTTAATGCGCTATAAGGAATTTACCGGGGCCATCGAAAACGCCTATCGGGATATGTGGACCAAATGGTGCACTGGAGGCAGACCCGCCTGACGAATTTTGATGGCCAGATCATCGCCCTCTATGCCAAAGGCATGAGCACCCGGGATATCGTGGCCTTCTTCCGCGAGATGTATGATGCCGAGGTCTCGCCAACCCTGATCTCCCGGGTCACCGAGTCGGTCATGGAACGGGTATTGGCCTTCCAGGGGACGAGCGGTGAACGAGTAAATACCTTCGCGTAACCAACAAGTCCGGCCAATTGCCGTTACTTGGCCTCGTAGCTACCCCGTAACACGATCAGGTAGCCGGGAAGATCCCGCCCGGATTCTTTTCGGATAACAACTTCCTTGCAAACTTCTTCGCGAAAACCGTAGCGGTTCACCAGCCCCCTGATGTACGCCAAAGAATGCGCGTACCGCCCAGAAGGGCGTAATACGAAGTCCTGTTCATCCTGCGCAGCAGATTCAACGGAGAACACAAACAGCCCACCATTGGTAATTTTATCAGCACACTGTTCGAACACTCGCAACAGGTCACCAACATAGATGAAAACGTCGGCTGCCACAATCAAGTCGAAATGCACCGACAGTTGTTTCATACCCTCAACAATATCGGTAAAAAGCAGCTGATCATAGACCTCGCGAGCCCGAGCCTGCTCGAGCATTCCCGGCGAAAGATCGATACCAATGATTTTATCCACATCATCACTTAATTGTTCTCCACACAAGCCGGTACCACACCCGAGATCAAGCATGCGGCCGCCCTTTCCCTCCAGCATCAATACCACTTGTGCCTTGATTAGCTGCGGAATCCGGTATTCCAGCTTGTTAACAAGAGTATGGTCAAACCTTTCCGCAAAGTCATCAAACAGACCTTGTACATATTCTGGCGGCGGTGTATCAGGCTGATCCAGACCACCAACTACCGCCAACATATACCGTGTCTTCTGATCACCCGGATCTAGTGATAACGCCATCTTATAACTGGCGGCTGCTTCCTCGAGGCGTTCTTGCTTGCGTAATACATGCCCCAAGTTGGTATGCGCCTTGGCAAAGGCCGGATCAATGTCAATGGCAGCCCGGCAACTCATCTCTGCTTCCGAATACCGGTGCATTTCCCTCAGAATCTCACCTCTCAAATGGTGGGCAACCGCATAATTCTGATTCAGGCGCAGCGACTCATCACAATCGCGAAGTGCTGCCATCCAATCCCCCTGCTTGCGTTCGGTCACCGCGAGATTATAGTAAAGGGCACACTGGCCCGGAGAAATATCTAGCCCCCTCCTGAAGGATTCAGCTGCTGAATCAAGCTCGTTGAGCATCCCATACACCGATCCCAAATAGAACCAGAATTCGTCGTTATTCGGAGCTACCGCTACCAAAGCTTCCAGCCGATCCCTTGCTGTTACAAGATCACCATTCTTGATCAGCACAAGCGCTTCGTTCTTTTTGGCTGAAAGTTCGATGTTATTCACCAGCGTGCCTCGCGAAGTCCCTAATTGGTGTAATCAGCCCCGGTGTCACCTTCTGTACAAAACTGGAACCTGACACTGTCACAACTGGCAATACATTTTGACGGAAGACTGGAAAAACATATCGCTCTGTGAGAATTGCACCTGACACAGAGTTTTGAACACCCTCCATCCATCACTGGAAGCGGGCGCTGAACCGTTTTATTAGCAAATTCCCCGAGCGCATGCCGGAGAACATTAGGGTTACCTCTTATTCATCCTCAAATTAATCCATTGATACATTTGACTGATTAACCGGTTACGGTCAAATATTTGATCCTCCAGATATTTTTCTCTCGTTGTTTTCTCCTCCAATACCCCGCCTCCCATCCAACTATCTTTTTTGTAGCCGAACTGATCAAAATCTTCTTTATATAAATTATATACATGTTCCGCCAGCTTCTCTGTATAGTGACTCCGCCAATCTCCTCCATCGGATTCATTGGCAGGGCCTTGTGTCATACCATTTAGCCCGTGCACACCAATTCTTTCTCCAAACTCCTTTATCCCTGTATCGAATTGTTCAACCTGTCCAATATAGTCATAATTAATTGCGTTGGGAAAGATTAACCTTTTCTGTAAACGATAATGCGGATTGCAAACACTGACATCCTCATCTTCACGAAGATACCTGACAAATCCCTCAAAACCTACATATCGTCCATTGAGGTGTCCCGGGAACGCATTTTTAATTGCAATATAGGTATCTTCCATGCCGGGCTCGACAAAGTATAACTTGTTCTTCCAGGCAGAAACCAAACGGCTATAGGGGTTACGAACGAAAGTAAACCGAAAATATTCCTTGTCTCCCAATATTGAGATGGCCTTTTTCTCCTGGAGGGTAATTAAACTTGGAAGTTGGAACAACTGCCTGTCATGGATAAACATGTAAAGCCGGGTCTCCGGAAGGCGATCAAATGTTACCGAAACAGGCGGTAATTTCTCCAAATGATGGATTATATTTTTAACCCTTGTGCATGCCGCCTTTGGCACTTCTATATAAACATACCTGTATTTCAGTGAAACGAAACTTGATTGAGCCAATCGACTTTTTACCAGTTTCTCATCAGCTCCCCACTTTGACGATAATATGCCTAATATATTGTTTTCAGTACTCATCAGCTCCCCACTGACTCTTAACAGGCTGTTGAAAAAAATTCAGGCCTTCTGGCACCAGAACTGGTACATGTTGGCGAAGGTATCCGGGTACATACCCTCAAATTTTTCCCAATACGCCAAATTTACCATACCAGTGTCATCAGGGAAGTGTTTTCGGTAAATGGATGCTGTTGTGGGATTGCCCAGTTCAAAACCGATGAAATTCAGCTTCAGTGCAGTAAGGGCGTTTCTTATTTCATCGATGTTGAAGCGATGTTCCTGTACATGAAACAACAGGTCTCTGCATTCGCTTAATGAGTAGAAGTCCTTCCATTTTGTGACACTTTTTATCGGGTTCTTATCACCCATCTTCATGATCTTACGTCGGCATGCACGGATGCCTTTCGGTGTGGGATCGAACCCGCTAGTTGCAATATATTCCCTTGTGTTCTTGACTGAGAAACGCGCCTTCTCACTGTATAGTGCAATCTTCATTACTCCACCGGGCTGTAACAGGCCCACGAGCACTTTCCATCCGGCAAGCGGATTTTCCATATGGTGCAGCACTCCGGAGCATTCAATATATGGGAATGACAGATCGGTATCCGAGAGTGCCAGTATATCGCCCTGCCGGAAGGTAATATTCCGGACATGCAGCTTCTCAGACATCCGAATTGCGTAAGCCAGGCTGCTCTTGCTCAAGTCGATGGCCAATACTTTGGAATCGGTATGGGTTGCCGCTACCGAGATGGCGTGACGCCCGGTGCCACACCCTGCAATCAGTATCTCCATGGACTCGTCCAGGAATGCCGGCACATCGAATAGCTGAAAAAGACCGCGTAAAATGGTTCCCAGGGACCGGGGTTGCTGTATGCCCAATTCCAGCCATTGTGGGTAGGGATTCCCTTCATACTGTGATTGAACGGCGAGTGAAATCGAGTCTTCTATTGGGGTGATGGCTTTTATATCCTGCATCAGCGCCTGCTCCCGGAAGAAGTTATTGATCTGCCGTTCAATGACATAACCCAGATGGGTATTCCAGGAAGTACTGTCACTGTCAGGCACAGTATTGTCCAGAGCCAGTTCATGTAGTGGACGGTACATAGCGAAAACAGCGAGCCGGTACTGATATTCTTCAGAGGCCAAAAGTCCCCCTGTCAGGGTCCTGGTAAGTCTGGCAAGGTTCGATTCCTCTTTACTGGTGATCTCCCATATATATTCATTGATGAAACACTGATGAGCTAATGAACAAGTGAGCGCAAGAAGTGCATCCATGGAGTTATGGCTGGAAACTGTCTCTGTTACTGCAAGCTCCAGCAGAGACTTGCGAAGGCAGGAAAGCCGGGTTTCAAGTTCTGGACGGGTGACGACCGTTTCTCTGAGGAGAAAATGAAACAGCCTCTTCTCCAGTGTACAACCCGATTCAGTTCCTGAAAGGTAGTCCCGGAGCAATTCGAGTGTTTGTGGCGGATCTGAGTCCAGGAAGCCGCTATTGTCCGTGTTTCTAAGGGCGCTGATAGCAACATCTGAAAGTGACTGTTTTTCGATTCCGGGCACGGAAAATATATGGGTTATTTCCTGTGCCAGTAATGGGCTGACTTCCTGTATCTGCACCTGTTTCAGAGCGCCAACAAGGTTTGTCTGGTAGGGTGCATGCATCGGTTTGGCAGACAGTGCCAGCAGGTAATGTTCGATGGCATCCATCGTCCTGCTTTGCTTGCATAACAGGTTGGCAAGATTGTTATGGGCTTGCGGGTTTTGTGGGTTTATGGAAAGGGCAGCCATGTATTGTTTTTCTGCCTCCAGAGAGTTGCCAACCTGTTCAAGCATGCCGCCAAGTTGTATGTACGCATTCTCTTGTCGAGGGTTGAGTTGCAGTGCATGCTTGTAGTGGTTGATAGCACTTTCCAGTTTTCCCTGGTTTTGTAGTATATGGCCAAGTGCATTATGAAAGTCGGGGTTGCCGGGGTTTATCCCGATTGCATGATGGAGAGCGGATGCCGCTTCATCCCATTTTCCCAGTGCCAGTAACGCCCGGCCAAGATTCGAATGGTAGGAGGCATCCCGTGGATTGATGGCGATTGCCTTCCGGATCAGGTCAATGGAAGCATCATGATGTCCACGCTGTCCCGCAAGTACGCCGAGCAGATGCAGGATATCCGGATCCCCGGGGTGTTGCTCCAGGATTTTATGATACAGCCGCTCGGCTTCAACGAGCCTGCCGGCCTGGTGAAGCTGCACTGCCGTCGCGGCATCGGATGGGGGGTAACCGACTTTTTCCTGCTTTGTTCTTCGATGCTTCTGTTTCATGAGAGCGCATTATCACAGAAACAACCCCAAATCGTCATGCCCATGATATCCGCGTCTTCATTGCTGTCGCGATTTAGTATAATTAGAGCCTGCTCATAAAGTATAACGCGTTGATAATATTATGAATAGGCGTGTAATAAGGGTATAATTGTGCACGAAAAGCCAGCCTTTCTGGATAAAAAGCGTGCATCTATGATTCGATACTGTAGCCACAAACAACTGTCTCTTGCCGAATTTGACTGGCCGTTTCAAACGGCG
>DRJH01000233.1 GCA_011052285.1 Gammaproteobacteria bacterium | reverse complement strand
TTCACGCTGTCGTATGCTGCGGTGGTTCCCGTGGGTGATCCGTCGAACTTCGGTGGTGTGAACTATACCGTCAATGCCGGAGGTCATGTCGTGGTGCCGGTACCGGCAGCAGCATGGCTGTTTGGCTCCGGCCTGGTAGGTCTGGTGGGCGTTGCCCGTCGCAGGAAGGCTTAGTAAAAATAAAAACCAGTAGTCCTTTATGAAGTGATGACGGGTGGGGCGCAATGCTCCACCCGTATTCTTCTTGGGGCCTTTGTGCATCGCCGAATTCTCCAGGAAAGCAGGATAACAAGAGCCGGGAGTCTTGCCGAGAACCGGTTGACTTTTATTCTGCGTAACGGCGGCTACCACTAACGTCGTGGTACCTTTTGTGCTCGAATAGTGATGGAATACCCTGTTTCTACAGGGTCCCAATCCCGATAGGGTTTGGGATGCGTGCCCGTATATCTGACAACTTCATCTCGGTTTTCCCTGCATTGTGCAATCTCTTCAGTCTTGTTTGCAGGTAGCGTACGGGTACGTTAACCTAACTCGCCGGATTTGAACTAATACAGCAATATTGAGAATAATTACATGAGAAACAGTGCGTTATCCCCGCTAGGTATTGCGGTTTGCATACTCTTTTTTATCTCCGGGGCAACCGGGCTTGTTTACGAAGTCGTCTGGACGCGGTTTTTCACCATTGCCTATGGCAATACAACCCTTGGTGTCAGTGCCGTTCTTACCGCCTTTATGGCAGGGCTGGGTTTCGGAAGCTATGTCATCGGCCGCATTATCGACAGGAAACGCGATTATCTTTTGATCTACGCGCTTCTGGAGGTGGGTATTGCTGTAGCGGCATTTGTTATGCCCGCGTTGTTGTCCTCCGTTCAGGGTTTCTATTCTTCGGTATACAACTGGTTCCCCGATTCCGTGTGGGTGCTGCAGGTTGTGCGGACGCTGATTTCTTTTGCCATCCTGATTGTGCCTACCTTCCTGATGGGGGCGACGCTGCCGGTACTCACGAAATTCTTTGTCAGTCACACAAGCCAGGTGGGGACACGAATTGCAGTTCTTTACGGTGTCAATACCCTGGGGGCGACGGTCGGGAGTTTCCTGACGGGGTTTTTTCTCATCAAGCTGTTTGGACTCCTGGACACCGTTTATATCGCGGCCGCGGGTAATCTGTTTCTGGCAGCGACCTTTCTGATCCTGCGCCGATTGATGAGCGGTGGTGGGCCGGAAGTGGGGCAGACGCAGCCCATAGCAGGTGATTCGCAGGAAGATCAGGGTCAGAGAGAGGTTCTTACACCCACGCTGGTGAAGGTGCTGCTGGTTTGTTTTGCATTTGCCGGTTACACCTCTCTGGCTTACGAGGTGCTCTGGTTCCGTCTGCTGGTGTTTGAACTGCAAACCACCATCTATGCTTTCACCGCTATGCTGGCGACTTTTCTTGCCGGTATCGCCATTGGCAGCTCGGTGTTTGCGGTTATTCTGAAAAAGGATCGGGGCCTGACACGCAATTGGCTGTATTTCGGCTACATGGAGGCGGCCATCGGGTTGTTCGGGCTGCTGTCCATCATGATGTTCGGGACACTGGAAACCGTTGGTTTGGTTGCCGTGACCAGCTTCTGGGAAAATGTTGGTGTCCAGTTCATGCTGGCGGCGCTGATCATGTTGCCGCCGACCTTCCTTATGGGTGCGGCATTCCCGATCGTCTGCAGGATTCTGGCGCAGGATGTGCACAGCATCGGCGGTTCGGTCGGCAAAGTCTATGCGGCCAATACGGTTGGCGCCATCTTTGGCTCTTTCCTCACCGGCTTTTTTCTGGTGCAGTCCATCGGTACCCAGAACAGCATAATTCTGACAGCGATGTTGAATCTTGTCATTGCCTCGATTTTGTTGCTTTATGCACCACAAGGCACAGGGGAAGCTTCAACGAGCCTCCGACGACAGGGTGGTGCCAGCGCAGGCGTCGTGTTCGGCCTGTGGCTGGTAGCAGGCGCAGGCATCTATGCCATCCCGGGCGACTATCTATTCCAGTATTACAATATCGGCGAGAAGCGGCACGACAGCAATGTCGAGATCCTGTACGCCGAGGAAGGGCTGGAAACCATAACCACGGTTCACCGTTATCCGGACGGAACCCGTGTCCTATCGACCGGCTCCATTAATGTTGCGGGCACCAGCTTTACGCTGCGAACCACGCAGATGATGCAGGGCCATGTCCCGATGCTACTGAAACCGGATGCGCGCAGGGTGCTCCAGGTCGGTTTCGGGAGCGGTGAAACCGCCCACATCATTACCACCTATGACAATGTCGAACGGCTGGACCTCGTCGATATCAGCCAGTCGGTTCTTGATACTTCGGCCAAATATTTCAGGGACATCAACAAGGATGTGGTCAGGGATGAAAAATTTCATCCCATCATCATGGATGGCGCGAACTACATGCGACTGACCCACAATAAATACGATGTCATCATGAACGATTCCATCTGGCCATTCTACGCGGGCAATTCAGGTCTTTATACCCGCGATTATTTTGAAGCCGGCAAAAAACGCCTGAACAAAGGCGGGATCATGACCAGCTGGTTGCCTATAGAGATAGATCCGAAGGATTTCGAGATCCTGATCAATACCTTCCATTCGGTATTTCCGCACGTAACGGTCTGGATCGCACTGACTCACTACAACAAGCATGCCCTGCTTGTCGGTTCGGAAGAGAAAATCGAAATCGATGTTGAAAAATTTCTGGAAAGGTTTAATCGCTATGCGCGTGAAGACCTCAGGCTGGTGAAGCTCGATAACCCGGTTAATCTGCTGGATTCTTTCAGGATGGACGAAACAGACTTTGCGGATGCGGTTAGTAAAGACGCTATCCATACCGAAAATAACCCGATTCTGGAATTTTCTCCTTCCCGGGGGAAGATGGCGGGCAATGAATTCCGTGTGTACCAGTTTATTCATGAGCACATGGGAAACGTTCTGCCCTATCTCGTGAATGTGCCGGTCGCCAGCAGCGGGGGCGAGGATTTTACGAAAAATCTCAGTGCAGCGCGGGAGGCGTCCGCGCACGTAATGAGTGGTCTGATTAAGCGCGAGA
The DNA here is from genome assembly GCA_011052285.1 of Gammaproteobacteria bacterium. GTDB lineage: Bacteria > Pseudomonadota > Gammaproteobacteria > Arenicellales > DRJH01 > DRJH01. Next base: position 1,645 of record DRJH01000233.1, on the reverse strand, counting down.
GCTACGAGGAGGACTTCTCCCTTGAATTTGAGCAGGCACTGGCGATCTGGCCACAGCATCCGGGTGCACGCAGGCTGATCGAAAAAGTTCAGCGACCTGTGGTTGTAACAAAACAGATGCTGGCCGGCAGAACATTCGAGGATTTAAGTGTGTTCGGACGCTATTTTCTGAAGAATGCCGCCTATGAGAATGCCTCTGCGATTTTTGATAAAATGGCGCAACTGCGTCCGGATAATGCGGTTGTGCATGACTTGCGTGGTCGTACGCTGCTTAAACTGGCGCGCTATAACGAGGGAATTGCAGCGTTGAACAAGGCAGCTGCCCTGGATCCCGGTTCCAGGAATGTCGCCCTGTTGGCTATGGCGCATAACCTCTATGGTATTGCGCTTGGTAAGCAAAACAAAGTGGATGAAGCAGAGAAACAGTTTGTTGAGGCGTTGCGCCTTTCAGCAGACAAAGCGGTGATCCATAGCAACTATGGTACGTTGCTTGCCAAAACAGGCCGGAATGAAGAGGCGGCGATCCAGTTCAAGGAGGCAATCGGACTGGCGCCGGATGATGCGGATGCCTACGATAAACTGGGCGTGATTTTGGGGCGCAGTGGAAAAGTTGTTGCCTCAGTGGAATATCTTGAGAAAGCGGTGGCATTGCAGCCCGAGCACTGGCTTGCCCGGGAACACCTGGCCTACGCCTATTATTACAAGAAGGATTACGCAAAAGCCTGGAGGCAAATGCATCGGATGCAGAGTGCCGGGAGAAATATCAATCCGAAATTTCTCAAGGCACTGAACGCCGCGATGCCGGACCCCGGAGGCTAGTGGCCTTCGGATGTTTGTTGCCTGCACCATATCGCCCACACCTCACCATAGAGGGTTTCCAGTTCCCGGGTAAATGCAGGGCCATCGCACAAGGGTGACTGTCTGACGGACTCACGCAGCTTGTGGCGTAGCCGACGCAGCCGGTCCGGATCGTTCGCGAGCGTCAAGGCAATTTCCTTGTACTGTTCGCCATCCCTGGAGATCAACTCCGGCAGCCCGATAGTGGATAGCAGGCTATGCCCGACCCGGTGGGCATGTACCTGACCGGTGAGTGTGACGACAGGAACCCCCATCCACAATGCCTCGCACGTCGTAGTCGTTCCGTTATACGGAAAAGTATCGAGACCGATATCGATTTCATGGTAAGTCGCGAGATGTCCGGCATAGGATGGCACGCGGGATCGCAGATCAACCCTGTCCCGGGCGATTCCGCAGGACATGAACTGTTGCAGGTAGCGTTCCCGGACGACCGGGTCGCTGAGCGCCAGGTTTTTTATCAGAATCCGGGAGTGTGGCATTGTATCCAGAATGGAGGACCAGGTTGACACGACTTCATAGTTGACCTTGCTCAGGTTGTTCAGCGACCCGAAGGTAACAGTACCCGTTGTATCACTGGGTAGCGGTGTGACTTCCGGCGATTCCTTGTCGGGCTGGTAACAAAGAAAGCCCGAAGGAATACGCAGGAGTTTTTCACTGCTGTGCGCGTCCGCCTCTCCCGGGGGGTCGGCCCAGGCGTCTGTTAATCGGTAATCCATTTCAGCGAGGCCTGAGGTTGCCGGATAACCGAGATAGTTGATCTGTAACGGGGCCGGTTTGCAGGCAAATGT
>DRJH01000232.1 GCA_011052285.1 Gammaproteobacteria bacterium | reverse complement strand
TTCTCTACAAGGTCTTTGGCAAAGGCCGGCATACGAATTTTTCAACCCTGTTGTATCTAGCCATGGGCTGGTTGGTGGTCATAGCCATCAAGCCCCTACGTCGTTATATATCGAATGTGTATTCGCCTCAAATCATGGAAAAATCTGCCTCAAAGCAGCTTCCCCTCGCTACGGCCCCTATTCTCGGACAGCTCCCTAGCACAGTGTCTCCCGCCATCATGTAAAATCAAATGGTAGACCCCAGGATATCATGAGACATCAAAATTTCATTCGCCGATTTCCAAGGTTAGCTCGAAATTGCCATAGTAAGCAGCACAATTCATGGTGAGATTCGTCTGATGCCCAATTGAACTCCCGGTAACCAAAAATCCGAAATATCTACCCCCATCGGCGATCAGTGCTTGCACTGCGGAGGTGACATCGGCCTGTAGGTTTCCGCTCGAATAACTGGACACCGAAGCAGAAAATCTTGTATGTGGCAATGTTGAATCTGGGCCTGAACTATCCCAATTCCTGGTGGCAGCACCGATATTATGAACGGGACTTCCATGACAATTAGAGGGGGCTGGTGCGCCAGTTCGCTGAAATCGCATGGTGGCTCTACGCAACCGGAAACTCAGCGGGCGAAAACGTTCCAGATCAAAACCCAAATGGCCATACGCATCAAAAACCCAGCGAGTACTACAAACACCACCGTTATAATCAACACGGTAACCCACCAGAACGGTATCTGCCCCCGGCAAGTGCATTTCAGCAGGCCAGGCATGGCCACCGACTGCACCAAGACACCAATCACCACGGTGCAGCGAGGTGTGCTGATCCGTAGCAAAACGATTGGCCTGAATAACAATGCTGCCTGCAACCGCTGCCGCAGGCATCGACTTGATGGCCGTATTGTTGGTTTCATCCTCTTCCATCATCGCCAGCTCAGGATCAACCGTAAAATGTGCATTCGTATGATCAACACGCATTACAGCGCCCGGTATCTGCAAACGGCGGGTGATTGCCTGACCGGGGCGAACACTGGCAAAGCGATTGGTCTGCTGGTTTCGAACCGCACCATATGGACCCCAGGCTTTCAGCTTGAAATCAGTCGTGACATTGTGTGCCTCAACATCACCTTCATTTTGAACCGTTACCTCAACACTGCCACCATAGCCACCAGGGCCGGTGCTGACCGTGCCAATCGAGGCCACTAAATCAGGGAGACCAGTGCCATGATTTTCTAGACCCCAATCCAGACTGGTATCATAACTTCTTCGTGCCAATGTCCTTTGCTCCGGCAACCAGGTGGTTAATCTGGCGGTAGCACCACGACCATTACCCGAATTTCCTTCCGGACGACGACAATAAAACCGCACCACTTGATCACCCACATAGCTGGTAACGTCTGTCACTGAATCACGCACATCAACACAATCAATGGGAGCGGGCAAAGTCTCTCCAGCACCTCGGAGAAGAGTGGAAGCACCATTAAGTTCAAGTGTGAGCGTGGCTCCGCCATGACTACGTTTGAGATATCGAAGATCAAAGACTGCCCAACCCTCACCACTGTGAACTAACTGCAGGTCGATTATGGAATCCCCGAAGGCTGTGTAGGGATCACCAATCAGCAGCGTCTGATTATTATTACCGTAATTGGATTCTCTGTATAATGATCCTTCTCCTGAACCGAGTTCCCTAACCAAGTTAGTCTCTGAGCCATATTGGATAGCAGATTGTGCCAAACCTGTGTTGATCGTAAGCACCACGACCCATGGGCCAGTATCAGGAATTGTGAAGTTAGTGGTCAGTGCATCACCATAGCCAAATAGACTGAGATTGCGCACGTGGGCTTGTCCCTGATAGATACGCACCCCGAGGCCGTCATCGGTCAGTCTCGACAATCTGGAACCATGATTGATCGTATAAAAAACAGTTGGCCGGATAAAAAAGATTTTCCAGAAAAATGCTCCTGCAGGCGCAGGTCGGCTGCCACTGGTTTTGGCACTCACCCAGAACATCAGATGATCATGACCTATACGGCGAAACTGGCGTATCTCCAAATCAGGTGGAGTCAGTACCAGCGGGGGCAACTCTGCCGTAACGGTGGTGGCAACCGTCAAGAAAGCGTAATTCATCACCAGTCGGTTGGTCTTGATACCGGTGAGTGCCCCCGATCTAAGCACACAGCCCCATAGATAATAGGGGTTGCCCTGGCTGTAGGATGCAAGACTCAGTGACAGGTCGCCAGATGGTGACTTGACGCCGCCATCCGGTACCGTTGCCGACATGGCTTCTAATACACTGCGCTGTGTCTCCAAAGGCCCAACTGGGCAATCGTAATGATCCGAAGCGCTGATCAGCAAATACAGTTGATCACCTGCGGTTGCAGGAACCACCCAGGACAACTGTGCCGGCCCAGCAGCCGGCACTCCCACCGGACCGAGAATACGCTCATTGAGCGTCAACATCGGTACCTCACCATCGAGTGTGTGCAGATCTGCTGGCAAGGTTTGAATCAGTTGGTGAATTTTGTTACCAGGAGCCGCCTTATTACGCAATTTGGCACCAAATACCCCCTGGATACCTGGCCCAGAAATGCTCGCAGCAGTGCCGATGGTCAAGCGCTGACAATTACTGTTGTTATTTTCATTGCTTTCAGCAACGTGATTACCAGCATCAAAATAGGCACACCAGAGGTACTGGCCTGGTGTCAGCTTTACAGGTAATTGCACCTTGGCAAAGACCGTCTGCAGGGTTCCCGGAGCAGGCACTGATTTGCCCCGTATGTGATACAAGACAAGCTTTTCTCCTTCCAAATTGAATCTTCTTATTAAACGCTTAGTAACTTTTTTTTGTTTTTTCAGAACAATATCGATGGTAAAGAATTTATCAGAAGTACCATTCCCCAGATTACGATAGTTGATCTTGATTGACTGTTGTAGAACATCTTTTTGCAGCGAGGGCTGAAGCTTTATCTGTCCCGCCAGATCTACGAAGGTCGTTGTTCGCGGTGCAATGACGTTTTTCTTGGCAGGATTTGCCAAACGATTAACACACAGCTGGAGTCGACGACTACTCAGTGCCTGTTGACCAGCACTGCAACGTAGACTGTAGGCAGCTCCGGACTGCGGCTTTTCAGTAAGGTTAAAGGTAAGAGAACTAGCCGTTTGCTTACTGCGCCGAAGACCTAACTTTGGGTGCATTTCACAAACCACATTATTGGCAGAAAAATATTGGCCAATCACCCGGATCGTACTGCCATTTTTTAGGCAATTTGGCAAACCAAATCCAGAGACTTTTGCCAGCGCCGGCTTGAGTGTAGTACTGATTGGCTTGGTTATGGTAGGGCTAATGACATTTGACCGGGTAGTGTTCACACAATATTGCTTGTATTGGCTCTGATACTTACTTTTATACGAAGGTTTAGCCTGCTGGTAGCGACTACAGAAATTACGGATTTGCGCTGCACTAG
>DRJH01000231.1 GCA_011052285.1 Gammaproteobacteria bacterium | reverse complement strand
GTTATCTCCACTCGGATATCGATACGGTTGAGCGGGTTGAGATTATCCGGGATTTGCGTCTTGGTGCTTTCGATGTGTTGGTCGGGATTAACCTGTTGCGCGAAGGTCTGGATATTCCGGAAGTTTCACTGGTGGCGATTCTGGATGCGGATAAAGAAGGCTTTTTACGGTCGAGCCGTTCTCTGATTCAAACAATAGGCCGTGCATCACGTCATGCCCGTGGCAAGGCGATTTTGTATGCTGACCACATTACCCGCTCCATGCGTCAGGCGATCGACGAAACCGATCGTCGCCGTGAAAAACAGCATGCCTATAATCTAAAGCATAATATTGAACCACGCTCTGTGCAAAAAGCAGTACGGGAGTTGATTGATGGTGTGGTCGGTGAACGCAGCCGCCACCGGGGTGGGCGATTGGCGGCCACGGTTGCGGAAAAAAATGCGATCTATATGGATTCAAATCCGGCACTGGTCGGCAAACGGATTCTGGAACTGGAAAAAACCATGTACGAACATGCCAGAAACCTGGAATTCGAGCAGGCTGCGTTATTGCGCGATCAAATCAAACAGCTGCAGCAGAGCCTGTTATTGGCGCGCTGAACAGGTATCATAGGGTGCCATGGACGCATTGCCACAGCAACTATACGGTATCGAGGCGAGCCGCGAACTCGATCGAAAAGCGATAGACGAGCTCGGGATTCCCGGCTATGAACTGATGTGCCGGGCGGGTCAGGCGGCATTGACGGTATTACTGCGCTGTTGGCCACGCAGCCAACGTCTGCTGGTGTTTTGCGGTAGTGGCAATAATGGTGGTGATGGCTATGTATTGGCCACAATGGCCAGGAAATTGGGTCTTTTCGTTCAGGTGGTGACCACGGGTTCCGCTCGCAGCAGTGAGTGCAGGCAGGCGGCAGCAGACTGGCTGGCAGCTGGCGGAGAAATTTGTCGGTTGCCTGCACAAGCTGCGGCAATGGTTGAATGGTTAGCGTATGCCGATGTGGTGGTCGATGGCATATTGGGGACCGGAGTCGACCGCCCGGTTACCGGCCAGCTGGCTCGTTTGTTAGCGGTTATCAATACTGCTGAAATTCCGGTGTTGGCCCTGGATGTGCCCAGTGGTTTGCATGCGCAACGGGGCACGATTCTGGGGGTGGCGGTTCGGGCTGCTGCCACGGTGGCTTTTATCGGCCTCAATCAGGGGCTGTTGACTGCTTCCGGGCCCGCTTGTTGCGGGCAGATTTATTTTAGTTCTCTACAATTGCCGGCCAGCCTTTATCAAGGTATTGCCAGTGGGGCAATACGCCTCGGGCAGCGGCAGATACAGGAATCTTTGCCCGTTCGCCTACAGGATGCGCACAAGGGGCAGTTTGGGCATGTGCTGGTGGTCGGCGGTGATTGCGGGATGTCCGGTGCGGCACGACTGACGGCCCGCGCTGCACTGTCCTCCGGGTCCGGCTTGGTGAGTCTTGCAACCCATGCCGGGCATGCTGGCAACGCCAATACCGATTGTCCGGAACTCATGGTCATAGGTCTTACTGGCAGCGATGATCCCCTCCTGCAACGAGCTCTGGACCGGGCCAGTGTTTTGGCTTTAGGGCCGGGTTTGGGGCAATCCAACTGGGGGCGGAAGTTGTTTGAGCACTTGCGGGCATTTCCCGGGCCGATGGTTGTTGATGCTGATGGCCTTAATTTGCTGGCCCGTGATCCCGATCAAAATGGTGATCGTATCCTCACCCCACATCCTGCTGAGGCAGCCCGTTTATTGGGAGTATCTACCCCGGAAATCCAGCAGGATCGTTTCAGCGCAGTGCTCAGCATTGCTCGTCGCTATGCTGGGGTCTGTGTTCTCAAAGGTGCTGGAACATTGATTGCCGGCGCCGATGAACAGGTCTGGCTTTGTGATCGTGGTGATCCAGGCATGGCGACTGCCGGCATGGGTGATGTGCTGACCGGTATCATTGCCGGTTTACTGGCCCAGGGCCTGGGGCTGATCGAAGCGGCACAAGCTGGGGTCTGGATGCATGCAGTAAGTGCTGAGCGACACCTGGGAGCATATCCCGGACAAGTGGTGCGAGCCTCGGTCGTGGCGGATCATCTGGATCTTACCCGCCCGCATGCACGGTTGTTACGGGTATGACCGGGCCGGCAGTACAGCTCATTGACGAGGCTGCGACCGTCGCACATGGCAGGGCATTCGCAAAACGCCTGACCGCGGGGCAGATAGTGTATCTCGAAGGGGCTTTGGGGGCCGGGAAAACAACCTGGGTCAAAGGGCTGTTGTCAGGTCTGGGGTATGCTGGTGTTGTGACCAGCCCCACGTTTACCCTGGTCGAGTGCTACACCTTGCCGCAGTTGACCCTGTGTCATTTTGATCTGTACCGGTTGCAGGATCCGCAAGAGCTGGAGATGATCGGATTTCGTGATTACCTGTCACCCACAGCGCTCTGCTGTATCGAATGGCCGCAGCGGGGTGTGGGTGCCTTGCCACGGGCTGACTGGGTTCTCGAATTTCGTCATCATGAACAAGGGGGGCGGACACTTTGTTGCTCCCGACAGAAAGTGTGACCGTGTCGGTTGCTACAACGGGGGTCAGATTATTTGTTGCGCTGCTGGTTTTGGTGGGCAATTTGTTATTGCTTGCACCCGCTCAGGCAGCCGGGGCAGTGATGGAAAAAATTCGTATCTGGCGGGCTCCGGAGTCAACGCGGGTGGTGTTCAATTTATCATC
>DRJH01000230.1 GCA_011052285.1 Gammaproteobacteria bacterium | reverse complement strand
GCTATCTTCCTTATCTCTTGTATTCCTGCCTCGGGACTTCCTATGTGGGAGCCTATTCGATCAAAGATTCTTTGACCAATTCGTGACTATTCAGCGTGCTTGGATTTTGGTTCAGTACCAGGCATTTTCGCACGGAGAATGTGAGCCTATAGGTCCTATGTGAGCATTCGAGTACGAACACACGCCATAATGGGACAAAAGATGAATACGCTGAATCGTTATACCAATTCTTCAATTACTCGGTTGTGATTGGTGTAGATACAAATGTCTGCAGCAATCTCCAGCGCTCGTTCGACAATCTCCCGTGCCGGCAGTTCCGTTGCAGCCATCAATGCCTGGGCGGCAGCTTGGGCAAAGGGCCCGCCGGAACCGATTGCCATCAAATCATGATCCGGTTCCAACACATCGCCGGTTCCGGAGATCATCAAAGAGGTATTCTGATCCGCAACCACCAGCAACGCCTCAAGGCGACGCAGCATCCGGTCGGTACGCCAATCTTTGGCCAGCTCAACAGCCGAGCGCAACATATGGCCATGGTGTTTTTCAAGCTTGCCTTCAAAGCGTTCGAACAAGGTAAAAGCATCCGCTGTACTCCCGGCAAAACCGGCTAATACCCGATTCTTGTACAACCGGCGCACCTTGCGGGCGGTGTGTTTCACCACCGTATTTCCAAAACTGACCTGGCCGTCCGCACCCATGACGACACAATCATCACGGCGCACGCATAACACCGTTGTCCCACGAAATTCAGGCATACTTCTCTCCATGTAGACGTTCTAAAGAATCCCTCCGGCAACCCCGAACCGGGGCAGGGAGGTATCATGCCAGGAGGCTGTCCGCTTACTTCACCACAGTCAACTCTGGCACCCCTGGGGATTTTCCTGTCGGGCTCCTGGTAGATCCGGCATCTTTCCCCGCTTCCACCGGGTTCGGCGGCTCTTGCGTTGGCAATATATCAAAAACCATACCCTGGCCATTCTCCCTGGCAAAAATTGCCCGCACTGCGGTCACCGGCAACGAGATCATTTTAACAACACCCCCGAATCGGGCCGAAAAGTGGATCATCTCATCACCCAAATCCAGATTTTTTGCGGCCTGATTGCTAATATTAAGCACAATTTTTCCATCCTGAACGCTGGAAGCCGGCACCTGCACACCCGCTTGTTCGGCATCGACCAATAGCTGGGGTGTTAACCCGGAATCATTCGCCCACTGCCAAAGGGCACGGATCAAATAGGGCTGGGTAGATAGAGATTCTTCGGTCATCGATTATCACCGCTCGTTATACGAAACAGAAAGAACATTCTACCTGCCAAGTCAACCAGGAAGGGTGTGCCTGGGTGATCGTTGCGGTGTTAATAATCCACTCAACACTCATGTACGTACCTGTACACTATGCTTTTTTGCGGATTATTGCCTTGCCTCATACTCACCTGAGACTTTTTCAACAACCTGCTAGTGGAAACTGCAGATCGAGCACAGCCCATGACAAAATATCGATCCGTTCTGAATATGCCACTGTCAACAATCACCAGATAGTCAGCTACTTAACTGCGCATTGTTTGTTCGACATCACTCAGGCTGGCAACAAATCCGGGGCGCTCAAAAATTCTGCGGGCATAGGTTTCAAGTGGCTTGGCCTGTTCAGGCAAATCAACACCAAGCAGTGGTAAACGCCATAACAGTGGGGCCAACATACAGTCCACCAGGGTAAATTCTTCCCCCAGCAAATAAGATTGCCCAGAAAAAAGAGGTGAAATAGCTACCAGTCCATCTTTAAGGTGTTGTCGTGTCTGCTCATCCACACCGGTTGCCGAGATATCTTTAGGCAAGGGGGCGAACCAATCTCGTTGTAGGCGATACATCATCAGGCGTACCCGCGAACGATTGACCGGATCGACGGGCATCAGCGGTGGATGTGGCAGGCGCTCATCCAGATATTCAATGATAATCTGCCCGTTGTAAATAGAAAAATCCCGATCTACCAGTGTTGGCGTTTCCCCGTAAGGATTGTATTGGGCGATCTCTGCTGCGATCTCATCGCTGCCTTCATATTCAATCCGACTCTCAACATCTTTTTCCTGCAACACAAAACGACAGCAATGCCCCATCAGGCAGGTATTTCCCGTGTACAGGGTAATGATCGATTTGCGGGCAGGTGGAAGTATTTTGTCTTGCATTATAGAGTTCGTAACCTCAAAAAAGGTTTCTCTTGGGTAGTGAAATCTGCGCGACGGCGCTGATTATTTCACATCTCGCCAATATTCGTGCTTTAGCAAAACCACCAATACCAGTAGCAGCCCCAGAAATACCATGGCATACCTACCGATATGATGGCGTACTATTTTGGCAGGTTCGGCCATATACGCCAGATAATTGGTCAAATCACGCATTGCCACAGCATATTCCTGCGGCGTCATGGCTCCCTTCTGTACCAATTCATATTTATCAAAACGCTTTGCACCCGTGGTTTTGTCTTTGTCGAATACAGCAGATTGCACACCCTGCAGGCGGTACAGGATAAAGGGCATTGCGACCTGAGGGAATACGATGTTATTCCAACCACTTGGCGATGTTTTATCACGATAAAAGCTGCGCAGATAGGTATATATCCACTCGGGTGTTCGGGAGCGAGCGATTAACGTGAGATCCGGTGGTACCGTGCCAAAGGCTCTTTTCGCTTCCTCAGGTGGCATGTTACTCTTCATCAGCCCGCCGATTTTATCCGCCGTAAACATCATGTACTGCTCCACCAGACGCTTGGGAATATCCAGATCCTTAGCCATGCGATTATACCGCATATAGGCCGCTGAATGACAGGACAGACAGTAGTTGACAAATAATTTGGCCCCACGCTGCAAAGAAGGTTTGTCATCATGATCGATCTTTACAGAGTCGAGCTTGACGCTATTCTCTTGAGCCATCGACAAACCGGGCATGAGAGTAAAACCCAGGATAATCAACCAGTTTCTCATTTTGATTGTACCCGAGTACCCACGGTTTTCACTATTCCCAATTTCGAATAAACCGGCATCAGCAGAAAAAAACCGAAATAGAGGAAGTAACCAATTTGTGACCATACAACATTGGTGAAAAATAACAGATCCGTATGCGACGGATTTTTGCCGCCCAGATAACCCAGCATGATAAACGTGACAACAAAAATACCCAAGGCCCAGGTAAAAATTGGGCTTTTGTAGAGAATAGACCTGACCGGAGAGCGATCCAGCCAGGGCAGCAAAAAAATCATCCCAATCGACATGCCCATAGAAAGCACTCCCCAGAACTTGGCAGCCACGCCAAACAATGGATAAGTCACGGCCCGAAGGATGGAATAAAATGGCGTGAAATACCAAAGTGGCTTGATATCCGGTGGGGTGTGAAAAGTATTGGCTACCTGAAAATTATCCGGCTCCAGAAACCAGCCACCCATATCGGGGACAAAAAATACGATGCCGAGATAGACGAACGTAAACAGCACAACGCCAACCAGATCCTTGACCGTGTAATAGGGATGAAAGGGAATACCATCCAGTGGTATACCATTTTCATCACGATGCAGTTTGATCTCAATCCCCTCAGGATTGTTCGAACCCACCTTGTGCAGGGCAACCATATGCAGGAATACCAGCAGCAGCAACAGCATCGGTACCAGCACCACATGGAAGGCAAAAAACCGATTTAAGGTGGCATCACCGATGACGAAGTCGCCACGGATCCACTGAGCCAATGCGTCACCCACATAGGGGATGGCTGTAAATAAGGATATGATCACCTGTGCACCCCAGTAGGACATATTACCCCAGGGCAGTAGATACCCCATAAAGGCTTCGGCCATAAGGGCAACAAAAATGATGGAGCCAATAATCCATAACAATTCACGCGGACGGTGAAAAGAGCCATACATTAAGCTGCGAAACATATGCAGATAGATAATGACAAACATCAACGAGGCACCGGTTGAATGTAGATAACGTATCAACCAGCCCCATGGGACATCCCGCATTATGTATTCAACCGATGCAAAGGCTAACTGACTATCCGGCTTGTAATGCATGGTCAAAAAAATACCGGTGACGATCTGCATGAACAAGACCAAAATAGCCAATGAGCCGAAGTAATACCAAGCGTTAAAATTTTTCGGCGAATAATAAGATAATGCATGCTCATGTGCCACTTTACGGAGCGGAAACCGGGCATCAAACCAGTCCAGCAATCCACTCATCCGGCCACCTCCTCTTTAGAATTCAAGCCGATAATGACCGTGGTCTCGTTTACAAAGTAGTGGGGTGGTACCAGCAGGTTACTGGGTGCGGGAACATTCTTAAATACCCGACCCGCCAAATCATACTTCGAGCCATGGCAGGGGCAATAATAGCCACCAGGCCAATCACTCTGCACTCCTGAATTCACACCGGGAGTAAATTTCGATAGCGGCACGCAACCCAAATGTGTGCATATCCCAACCAGCACCGAGTACCGCTTCCCGCGGGATCGGTATTCATTTTTGGCATAGTCCGGTTGCTGCGAAGTCCGACTGGATTCCGGATCCAGTAAAAAATCATGGATTTTCCACAACCGATCCAGCATTTCCTTGGTTCGGTATACAATCCAGATCGGCTTGCCACGCCAACCCACGGTAATCATCTGGCCCGACTCAAGCTTGCTGAAATCTACTGTAGTTGGCGAACCTGCAGCCAAGGCCCTGGCACTGGGTAACATGCTGCTAACAAAGGGAACCACAGCAAACCCCGCTCCTACAGCTCCGACCCCTGCAGTCAACCGGGTCAAAAACCGTCTCCTTCTGAAATTCACTTCAACCATATCTGCCCTCATTTGGCTCTTTTCTTAGATACGCTGTCATTAGTCTTAGACACACTATCACTTTCGCAGCGCCGCTACTTCCGCACGAGTATAGCAGATTTCATTGCCATCATGCCGAGCAGAAAATCAATACTAAAAGCCTGTAATTACCCGAGATCTTTGCTGTTTTACCCTGGCGATGGTTGATGTACTTGATGTACCGGGCCAGCGATTCAAAACCAACAGGTGGATTTACTTGCCGCTTCAGAGTGACTTCAATACATCAGCAGCTTCAGAATGATGCTGCTGTCAAAAAATCCGCTACTGGCAAGAGTCGTTGGACTTGGACCATTTTTTATCGATTCGCAGTCAATGCCCCGGTGACGGTTGTGGGGACTCCGTAGAATACCACAAGACCACGTACCGCCGTGACCATTCATCACCCTGAGCCCACCCATAGTCACACCCGTGGTGATGTCTGCTTGTTGTCGACCCGACGCCGTTTCCAGATTGACTTTATGATTCCAGAGTCTACTATAGCCTCCACCCAATTCACTACTGCTGTAGCAGCAGCCTCTTTTTGCATCACTCATTTTTTATGAATAATGCTGAGATCACAACATCCAGGCCCGTAATTTACCGTGAACGCTGCCTCAATCTGCGTCAAGGCACATTGAGTTGTCAAGTCTGTATCAAGAACTGCCCCCATCAAGCCATCGAAATGCATGGCCTGGACGTCAGTATTGACACAGCACAATGTCACAACTGTGGCCTCTGCTGCATGGATTGCCCAACAGAGACTTTTGAACAAGCTGACTTTTCGCCTATGTCTTTGCTGGAGCAGGCACAAAGCCACCTGCCAGTGACACTTTTTTGCCACATGGTCTCACGGTCAGCAGATAAGCCAGGCATCATCCGCATACCCTGCCTTGGCCTGCTCGATACGCGACTGTTAATCGCGTTGTCTAGCAGCGGCGTTACGGAAATTACACTCGAGGGCCTTCAGCAATGCCCGGATTGCCCCACCCGGGTTGGTCAACAGCGTCTTTTGCATACTTTGGTACAAACAAAACCTGCCATAAAACGACATTTTCCGGATATTTACTCCGACCATGCTGAAGTTCAGCTACACGTGACAACGGCTCAACCACAGCAACCAGTGGCCACCCAGATCACCAACCGACGGACTTTTCTCGAAAATGTCTTGCGTACATCGGGCCAACTTGCAGCTTTTACGGCATTACAAGCGCTACCGCTTAGCATCCGGGAATTAGAAAAAAAGCAAGGCGAAACTGATGATGCTGTGCTCTCAAAACAGGACTATGCACGCAAACACCTGCCCCAACGCCAACAATTGGCTTTATTCACCCTCCGGTCGATGTGGGATCATACTAAGCGAGGTGTTGATGACCTGCCCTGGTTCACCCGGATTCTGGCTACGGGGAACTGTAGTGCATGTGGTAGCTGTGCTCTCATCTGCCCAAGTGGCGCCATCACTCTCGACCATCAAGAACCGTTCCGGCTAGTTAATTTTCAGACGGCACGCTGTATTGGCTGTAACTTGTGTGTAGCACTATGCCCGGAAAAGGCCCTGGCCCAAACCGATGCCGTGGACCAAAGTACCGTTGCCGAGAACCGAGTGGTGACCTTGTTCGAGTGCGAGGAAGCAAGCTGCCTACGCTGTGGCAAACCCTTCATTTGCTCCAGTGAGTTAACCGGGTTCTGTTCCGCTTGCAGCCATGACAGAAACATAGAAAACGACCTGTTCGGCAATGCAGAATTCCTTCGCATCACAAGACCAGGTCGTAATCTATAGGAGGCTGTCCAAAAACAGAAAGCCTACTGCGGATAAGCGCTGATGGATGGATGTTACTCCTGTTTTGATTTGATCAAGGCGACCAGCGCATCCACTTCGTCGGCGGAAAGAATCTTGCCCCATTTTGGCATGATCTTCTTACCATTGATGATGGTTTCACGCAGTACTTTCGCATCCTTGTCCATGTCTTTAAAGGCTGGACCCAATTTCTTTTTATCATAGGAATGACAGGCCTTGCATTTTTTCTTGAAAATAGCCTCTCCATCTACAGCAGCCACCGCTGATTGGGCGGTAAATGCCAAGCCAGTGGCGGCCATAATCATCAAAACGGTCTTTTTCATCTCGAGTTCCTCATCTATGGTTGGTGTCACTACCAGGAGCCTGCCCGAGAATTGGCAACCTACTACGGATAAGCAGACTTTGGCCCAACCTTCCGCTGATTCTCGTTAAATACCCTCTGTCGTTACTCATTTAATGGGTATTCGCCTCAAATCATAGAAATGCGGCCTCAAATCCATTTTCCCGCACAACGTTTCCTATTCCCGGACAACCTCCTGGCAAATTTTGTACAAACAGACTACAAACCTGGTTGAGCAGGCCTTGTTGATCACACGGGCAGTATTTCTGCCTGATTTTTCACGATACGTGGAACAGAATCCATCTCCGGTGGGGATTGTGAAGGTTCTACAGTGCCCTCAATTTTGTGCGGCACAAGAGCCCTGGGCTTGGCACGCCGCCCTTTCCATAAACGCAACTTGGTCAAGCGATAACGCTGGGCCTTGGCTTTCTCATCACTCAATTCATACCAGGCCGCCCCCCAGCCATCATCCACACAGCCAGGTTGTCGAAACATCGGTGGTGCCGCTCCCACTTCACGCCATTGTTCCATTTTACTCTTCCAGGTCTCAGGTGCGGTCCGACTCATCTGCCCGAAGTGCTCACCGAGCACATCCAGTGCCATCGATAACAACAGTGGTGGACGTGTACCCTGGTCAGCAGCCAGCATCAAAACAGCGTAGAAACCAAAGGTCTTCGCTGGCCGATAGCGCCAGGGCAGGAAATTCAGCAGTGGATGACGAATAGGCACCTGGACACCTTCCAGATTAACAAAGACCTGGTACAGTCGCAAACGACTATGGGCAAACCCAACACCGGCTGTATTAACAGCCACCTCACCAGCGGCGCCGGATTGCCGTTGCCCTGTCATTTCTGACTCGCCAGATAATCGGCAATCTTTTGTAAGTCTTTTGCCGTCAAACCCTTAATCACGTCACGCATCACCGAATGGCTGGCACGATTACCGGATTTGAAATCTTCAATTTGTGCCAGGATGTATTCGGGATGCTGCCCGGCCAAAGCGGGAAATATCCCCTGTCCCTTGCCCGTCAAGCCATGACAACGGGCACAATTGTCTCGATACCGCTGCTGGCCCTGTTCCATAGTGGCACGCTGCAACAGGCTCAGCACCTTCGGTAACGGGTGGGTCGGCTGGATCTTCTGGGTAGTATAATATTCTGCCAGATCAGCCATATCCTGATCGGAAAGAGCGGCAACGATGCCCTGCATTATGTCGCTTTTGCGTTGACCCGATTTGAACGCATTGAGTTGCAAATACAGGTAATTGGGATCAAGCCCTGCAATACTTGGAAACATTCCAGCCGGGCTGTTACCATTTTCGCCATGACAGCCGGCGCAGCTCTCTGACTTGCTCTGACCAGCCTTGACATTGCCCTGCTCGGCCTTGGTCTTTTTAGCCCCCCAGGTTGAAGGCACTGACAGATTATGGGTCAGGTTCTTGTGACACTGCACACAAGTCAAACCATCTGTCTGCTTTTTCTGATGTGCCGGAACATCCGCCCGATACAGGCCAACGGAATTTTTAAAATATTGTTGATGTGACGGATCTGTGTGGCACTCGATACAGCGTCGACTACCGGTCTTGATAAACCGCGTCCTTTCCTTGATAGAAAGTTTTGGTGTCAGAACATTGTCGTAATATTCACGGTCCCGTAGTGCCAGTTGCACATTCTTCCAGGACTGTGGCGCCAAATACATGAAGTTAAACCATTGTGACACCGAATGAGGGTTATCATGACAGTTCACGCACCCCGGTCGTAGTGGATTCTTGCTACTGCCCATGGCCGAAAGCATGTATTCTTCATATTGCACGGGATGACATTCTGCACAGCCTATGGTCACCCCACCAGGCTTTTTCTTGTTGCCTTTGGGATTGAAGGCAAAGCTCGCCTCATCGTACCAGGTTTCGTGACAGGTACTGCAGGTGCCGGGGGTCTGAAAAACCGAATGTACTCCCGGTACCGGCATGAGACCCAACTTGCCCAACAAAACCACTACAAGCAGAAGCAGTACCGCAACCACAGCGGATCCGATAACGATCTTGCTTTTTTTGGTCATGACTGACTCCCTTCCTGTGCTGCCTGACTGTTTAATAGTGCCAGCATCTTCGCCTCATCGACCTGGACATCACCATAATGATCTCCGGCCTGTGGTCGTTCCAGCGTCACAGCAGTTGCCAATGCCCCACCACCACCAAATGAATCGAAGACGGGAAAAATCAGATCCATGGGGTGCACACCGATATCGGTCCACCAGAGATTATGGTTGATATCCTGATCATTCGAGACCATCGGCCGTTTCTGTTTTGGTCCGGCTTTGCCACTTGCAACACCACCGACACTCCAGTGGCCACCTTCTCGATGCATGGTGACCACATCCGGACGTACGGTCTGGGTCAGCAACACCTTGGTCACCAGGTAACCTACCTTGGAAGTCATACGCACCAAATCACCGTCTACAAAACCCAGAGTCTTGGCTGTTTCAAAATTCAGATGCAAATGATTGGCTAAAGTGGTTTCCATCAACACCTTGTTGTTGGCTGAGGCGGTATCTGCAATGTAATCTGAAGCATGCAGCAGCAGCGTCAACTCCTTATCCTTGCGTTTGGTGTCAACAGCCTCTTGCCAATCCGGAAAGACCGAGAATTCCATATGTGCCGGTTTGCCGTATTCCGCGAACACCTCCTCACCCTGTTCATCGACGATGCGACGTTTTTCCGGATCTAAATACCCATACACCGGCCACACCCCACTGTGTGCAGCCATAAGCTCCCAACCACCATCTTTCTGCAAGCCAGGGATGCCACCAAGCTGCAGCCCCAGCCAGCTTCTGGTATCACTGAATTGCCAATATTTAGTCTGCTCCGGATTGCCAGCTGCTTGGATAATGTCACGCAGAATCTGGCGCAATTCTTTTGCTTCACCAGGCATGGTAATAACCTGCTGGCGCAAACCTACCCAAGGTAGCAAACTGCCCATGCTCTGTACTGGCTCGTTACGTTCCAGCCAGTGCGCTTCTGGTAACACAAGGTCAGCCAGCTCGGCGGTTTCATTCTTGAAGGTAGCGATCGCCACCAATAGGCCCACCCGGCTCTCATCGGCCAGTATCTGACGCCACAGAGCAGAACCGGGGGCATCAAATACCGGGTTGCAATTGTAGGCAAACACCACGCTGACCGGATAGGCTTTACCGGCATCCAGCGGAAACCGGGCCGGAAACTGCACCGGATTGACCAACACCTCGGGTGGTTCAGGTACAATCTGACCCAGTTCGATGGTACGTGGGTAACAGTTACCACCCTGGACCTCAATATTACCCGTCACCAGCAGCAACAGCATCAAGGCTTGCTCAGTAACAAAACCGTTGCTGTGGCCACTGATCCCTGCACCTGTCAGAATACAGCCACGACCTGATTCGGAGAATTCCCGCGCTACCCGTCTAATTCGCTTCTGGGACAAACCAGAAACTTGCGCCGCTTTCTCCAGCGTGTATTGCTCGACCGCCTTTTCCAGTGCCACTACTGAATAGTTACTGTATTTTGATATCGCCTCACGGTCTGCCCAGTTCTTCTTTAGCAGGTAGCGAACCATCGCCAGCGCTACGATCCCGTCGGTGCCCGGCCGCAGCGGCACCCATTCATCCGACAAGCCCGCTGTTTTCGAACAACGCGGATCAAACGTCACCAACCGGGCACGGCGAAAAATACGACCATCCATCGCTTCAGCAGCATAATCTGGTTGGGTAACCAGAAAATTACTACCAAAATTCAGTATATAGTGACTATGAGCCAGATCCGGAATGGATTCCGGACTACCCCAGGTACCGAGCCAGGCGGCGCGTTGATTGGCATTGCCCTCAAGTGAAACCACGGTGTTCGATCCCAGAGTGCGCATAAAGCGATCCAGTGCACCGCCGCTGGTATCCTTGCCACGCAGCAACACATTAGCCGTAGGCCTGCTGGCCTTAACGGCAACCGCAATTTCAGATAGTGCTTGCTCCCAACTGATCTCCTGCCACTCACCCGCACCTCGCTTACCTTTGCGTTTTAGCGGTTTAAGTAACCGGTCATTGTCCTCGACCTGAAACCAGGCGGAAGCTTCTGCTGCACTGATCCGCCCCCGGCTACGCACCGATTCGGTAACTCCAGAAATCTCGACGATCTTGGGACCCGGTAAATGAGTCAGCGGGTTGGGTGGTGCAAGAGGATCATCCTCCACCCAGGCCTCTATCGGATTATCATGCGGGGTAATCGGAGAACAGGAGAATACCCGTCTACGCTCCTTGCCACGCTTGATGTAATTGTAGGAATGGTTACCCAACTCCACTTCCATCGCCTGAGCCTGTCCTGCCGCACCAACTGCGGTAACCGCAGCAGCACCTGCAGCGCTGCGCTTAAAAAACTGGCGTCGGCTAATACGGTTTTCCTGAGTTTTTTTCATGCCGATCTCCTAGAAATGTCCCTGGTAATAGGTTGAAGCCATCACCCACCAGATACGCATGCCGTACACCCCTGTTGCGGTCATGAAAGAAGCCAGTACCACCCAATACATACTGTTCCTGATTTTGGGAATAATCAGAATCAGCAATGGCAGCAACAGTCCCCAGATCACTTCCATATATAGATAAGCCCAACGGAAAACACCAAGCAGGACATCGTACAACATGGTGTGTTCTTCGCCGGTACCATAGGTGGCGAGCAAGAAATCATTAAATAGCAGGAATAAATCAAAGACAATGCCATACAACATTAACTTCGACATATCGATCAACAACGATTCCGGTACGATCTCACGTCGCGCAAACTTGTTCCGTATCCACATACTGACAATCAGCAATCCAATACCAGAAACATAGGCGCCGGTCAAAAACAGCAGCGGTGCCGCAGAATCATGATTGGGATCCCGTGATGGATTCAGCTGAATCACTACGCCGGTATACCAGTGCGTACCAATCGCCAGAACTACCGCCAGAATACCGAAGATACGAGCATACGTCTGGTTGCCCTTATAAACGAAATAGCTGTAGATCACCATCCCCACGGGATAAGTCAGGATAAACCAGGAGCCCCAGACCATTGGTGCAGACCAGTGACTGAAACTGGTCACCATCAAAAGATGAAAAAAGCGGTACGGTTTCCCCAGATCAATAATCAGCAGGATCGGCACCAGCAGCAGTAACACGATGGCAAAGTTCGAGGCAAAGAAAGCCACCGGCTTGTATTTCTTGACACCGAACACCCAACCCAGCGAACTGATGACAAATGAACCGGCGGAACCACCGACTAACCAAAAGTATAGAGCGATAGGGAAGCCCCAGTACTCATGATGA
This sequence comes from Gammaproteobacteria bacterium, assembly GCA_011052285.1. Classification (GTDB taxonomy): domain Bacteria; phylum Pseudomonadota; class Gammaproteobacteria; order Arenicellales; family DRJH01; genus DRJH01. The sequence goes on along the minus strand of DRJH01000230.1, from coordinate 4,031 downwards.
TAGGCATTGGCAATAATCTGGCCATCCATTAGTAAAGCCCCCTGAAAAACTTGTTCGGTGCTGCGCTGAAGAACGTCTTGAAATTACGCCCGATATGCCTCATCAGGCCCCAAAAATCCATTTCGGTATCGATAATATCGCCACCGAAATCACCACCGAGCTCACTGCCCGTCTTGAACGTATTCTCACGATTATGCACTTGCTCGCTGCGATTGTGATAAGCAAATTCCGGATCTGCGATACGGCTATCAAGACCGATGTAGAACACCTGCGGCTCATTGCCCATCTGGGGGCGCAGGGTAAAAGTTTTGTTATCACGAATACTGCGTGCCACTTCGCTTTTCGGATCATTACGATCACCGAAAATCATTGCCCCACCCGTACAGGAGGCAACGCACAAGGGCGCCAGCCCACGGGTCACCCGGATAATGCAGAAATCACACTTATCGGCCACATCCCGGGGATTGCGCGGATCTCGGCGCTTGTCGGAGAGCAAATGACGAGCATTATATGGGCAGGCCACCATGCAGGTACGACAGCCAATACAGCGATTGTAACGCTGCAGGATAAAACCATCGGGGTGGCGGTAGGTGGCCTTGGTCGGGCAATTGCGAATACAAGATGGCTGGTCACATTGATTACACAAGCGCGGCAACACATAGCGCTTGGTGTCCGGGAACCTGCCAACTTCTGCCTCCATAACCCACAACCGCCATTCCCCCAGCGGTACGTCGTAGCCTGTCTTGCAGGCAGATGTACAAGCGTTACAACCTGTACAGCGACGCAAATCCACCACCATGGCATAACGCTTCCTTCCAACCTTATCAAGGCTTGGGGATATGCCATTAAACCCAAATGTACGCTCCGCCACTGGAACCTCCGAAATTTACTTGGACTGCCAAGAGCTTTGTTCTCGGTATTCGATTATTACTTAAAGAATCTGTCATACAGGCGTAAAGACAACAAAAACGCATGTCGACGGCAAGATCGCTACGCAAATTGTAGCGATCTATGTGCTATGAACTTTGACCTCAGTCAATAACTTGTGATGTAACAAAAAAGAGACAATCTGTAACAATATCGATACAGCGGTCGGTACAACCCCTAAGAATACACGTATCCCATGTCCCATGAACCGTGGATTGCGGACTAACGAGCGGGCAAATCCATCGAAAAACCATCACGACAGCTAGCCCATTTTTCGATTTAATATCAGGGATGTGGATCAGGAATCCTTATCAAATTGATTGGCCTCTTCATCAAGACGCTGCTCCATCTCTGCCGCATCAAGATCGTCCTCTGCATCGAGATCATCTTCTTCATCAGGATCTTTTTTCGGCACCATACGACGCCCGAACCAGAGTCCGGTCTCAAACAGAAGCAGAATCGGTATCGCCAGCAAGGTCTGGGAAAAAATATCCGGCGGGGTCAGCAGCATTCCGAATACAAAAGCACCGACAACGATATAGGGGCGTTTACTGGACAGCTTTTCCGCAGTCGTAATGCCCATTTTGATCATCAGCACTGTAGCCACAGGCACCTCAAAAGCCAACCCAAAAGCAAAAAACAACTTAATGGTAAAGCTCAGGTAGGCATCAATATCCGTCATCACCTCCACACCTTGGGGCGCCGAGGACGTGAAAAACTTGAATACCAGTGGAAACACCACATAGTAGGCGAAGGCAATCCCAAGATAAAATAACACAGTACTTGACAGTAACAGCGGTACCACAACCCGTTTTTCAGAGGCATACAGTCCGGGTGCGATAAAGGACCAGATTTGATATAACAGATAGGGCATGGCACAGGCCGTAGCCACTGCGAAAGCAAACTTGAAGGGCACGAAAAACGGCCCGTGCGGTGCCGTAGAAATCATGCTGTTGCCCTCGGGCAAAACCCGCATCAAGGGTTCAGCAAGGTACAGAAACAGGTCATTGGCAAAGGGTGCTAAAACAAGAAAAAACAGCAAGACCGCCAGTATCGAATGGAGAATGCGATTGCGCAGCTCCAGCAAATGGGAAACGAAGGGTGCCGAGCCGCTAGCTGCTTTCGGTGGGACCACTATCTTTACTCCCTTGTTCTACATTTTTTTTGCTGTCCGAGATAACGCCATCCGCCTTTGCAATGCTTTCTGCAACAGAATCACCCGCCAGGGTATCTGCGTTAAGGGTTTCGGCCAGATCCTTGGTTGGCGTCACAATCTCATCCCGAATCTGGTTCACCTGCTTACCCAGATCGGCCACCTCATCGAGATCCTGCCGGTCAATTTCCCGCTGAATATCCTGCTTGACATCAGCCACCATGCTGCGGGCCTTACCAATCCATAAACCCGCCGTCCGCGCCAGCGCGGGCAGGCGCTCAGGGCCCACCACCACCAACGCAACCACACCGATGAGGGCCAGTTCCCAGAATCCTATATCGAACATAATCGTAGCAACTCAGAGGCAAGCGATGACCACAATGGTTTGGCGACTAAACCGCTTTTTCACTGACCGCGGGCTTGCTGTCGCTTTCTGTATCCGTAGCAACGGACTTTATCGTATCAGGCTCTACGGCATCAGGATCAACACCGTCGCCATTTTCTTTAGTGCTTGCCGACTCATCTTCGCCGACCTTTTTCGACTTCGGCTCTTCCTTTATGGCTTTCTTGAAACTCTTGATCGCCGAACCCAGATCACCACCGACACTGCGCAACTTTTTAGTACCAAATATCAGCAGCACAATGACCAGGATAATGATCAGCTGCCAGGCACTGATTCCACCAAATCCCATGTCCCGTCTCCTTTTCTCTAGATGTTTGTGTTCAAAGAGCTTGCGCTCACCGGTCTACTGCGGGCCCGTCGCCGAGTCGTATTTCCTGTCTGTTACTTCTGCTGTACACGGGCTGCTTTTTCAGCAATCCCGGACAAACCGAAGCGTCGATCCAGTTCTGCCAACACATCCGCTACCTGCAGATTCATACTGGCCAGCAGCACCATCGAATGAAACCACAAGTCTGCCATCTCATAGACGACATGCTTGGGATCATCGCCCTTGGCTGCCAGCACCACTTCGGTGGCCTCTTCACCAATCTTCTTGAGAATGGCGTCTGCACCACCGTGATATAGCTTGGCCACATAGGATGTCTGCGGGTCTGCCTGTTTGCGGCTTTCCAGCACCTCGGTCAGGCGCCGTAGTATAGCAGCGTCATCAGTCATCGACACGCTCCCCATAAATTTCTGTGGCCGATTTTACCACCAACTCCACTTCTTGCCAGTCGTTATTCTTGTGCTGACGATAAAAACAGTGGTGATGTCCGGTATGACAGGCAATACCACCTACCTGTTCCACGGTCAACAATAAGGTGTCACCATCACAATCCAGTCGTAGCTCCAACAAACGCTGGATATGCCCGGATTCCTCGCCCTTGCGCCATAAACGCTGTCGTGACCGGGAAAAATAGACCGCCCGCTGTTCCCGAATGGTTACCAGCAAGGCTTCGCGATTCATCCATGCCAGCATCAATACCTGGCCGCTACCGACTTCCTGGGCAATGGCCGCCACCAGGCCATCGGCATTCCACTTTATCTGTTCAAGCAGGGCCTGCATTACAAGCGCACCTCAATACCCGCTGCCGCCATATGCTGTTTGGCCTGCCTGATCGTATAGGTCCCAAAATGAAAAATACTGGCCGCCAGCACGGCATCTGCGCGCCCTTTGATCACACCGGCTACCAGGTGGTCAAGATTACCAACCCCTCCGGAAGCAATCACCGGAATGGTCACAGCATCCGCCACGGCACGGGTCAGTGCCAGGTCAAAGCCTTGCTGAGTGCCATCACCGTCCATGCTGGTTAAGAGAATTTCGCCAGCACCTTCCCCGGCCATCCGTCTGGCCCAATCAACCGCATCCAGGCCGGTGGCCTGACGTCCACCATGGGTGAAGATCTCCCAGTGCGGTTCAGATGTGTTCGTCACCTGTTTGGCATCAATGGCGACGACGATACACTGCGAACCGAAATGACGGCTGGCCTGCCCCACAAATTCGGGATG
>DRJH01000229.1 GCA_011052285.1 Gammaproteobacteria bacterium | reverse complement strand
GACCTGGCTTCTCGTGATGTGGTGAGCCGTGCTATGGCAATGGAAATCCGTGAGGGTCGTGGCGTTGGTGTGGAGAAGGATCACCTGTTCCTCAAGCTGGATCACCTGGATGCCGAGGTGATTTACAAACGTTTACCAGGTATTGCCGAGACCTCAAAGATTTTCTCCGGCGTGGATGTCACCAAGGAACCGATCCCGGTACTGCCGACCGCACATTACACCATGGGCGGTATCCCGACCAACGTCAGGACTGAAGTGATCTGCCCTCGAGATGGTGATCCGGATACCACTGTGCCCGGTTTGATGGCGATCGGTGAAGCAGCTTGCGTATCCGTACATGGGGGCAACCGCCTCGGATGTAATTCACTGCTGGATATTATCGTGTTTGGTCGTGCTGCAGCACGGCATGCGGCGGCAACCCTTACCGCAGGAGTCACACAGAAGCCATTACCTGCTGATGCCGGTGAAGAATCGTTGCAGCGACTCGATCGGCTACGCCATGCCAAAGGCAGTTTGCCGACCTCTCGGGTGCGATTGAATATGCAAAAAACCATGCAAAGTCATGTAGGTGTATTCCGAACCCAGGAAGTATTGGATGAAGGGGTGACCCAGCTGAGTGAAATCTGGAAGTCAGCACAGGATGTCCGTATCGACGATCGTTCGCTGGTCTGGAATACCGATTTGCTGGAGACACTGGAGCTTGATAATCTGTTACGTCAGGCCCAGGCGATTGCCAAATCAGCAGCTTCCAGACCAGAAAGTCGTGGTGCCCATGCCCGTGAGGATTACCCGGATCGGGATGATGTGAACTGGCTCAAACATTCCTTATCGTGGGTTGATGATGAGGGCAAAGTCAGTCTTGATTCACGACCCGTTCATCTGCAGCCTTTAAGCGATGAAATTGAAAGTATTCCGCCAAAAGAACGGGTTTATTAGGAGGCTGTTAGTCGTTTGCTAAGGATATTTCCCGATGATCGGGTTCGAATTCTGATAGAGAAAGGCGAGACATCATGGTTCAGTTTGTATTACCGAAAAATTCCAGGGTTAACACCAACGGCCGGGTGTTTCCGGCGTTGAAAAATGTCAAAAAACCCCGTGTATTGCACATATACCGCTGGAATTGTGACGATGGTCAAAATCCTCGGGTGGATACCTACACCATTGATGAGGCCGACTGCGGGCCGATGGTGCTGGATGCTCTGAATAAGATCAAAAATGAGATTGATAGCACCCTGACATTTCGTCGCTCCTGCCGTGAAGGGGTTTGTGGTTCCTGCGCCATGAATATCGACGGCGTCAATACCCTGGCCTGTATCAAGTCCATGGCTGAAATTGAGGGGGACATCCGGATTTATCCACTACCGCACATGCCGGTAGCCAAGGACCTTGTGGCCGATCTGGATGATGCTCTGGCGCAGTATGCGTCCACAGAACCCTGGATGAAAGTCGATTCTCCTACCCCGATGGATCAAGAGCGCTTGCAGAGCCCTGAGGATCGCGCCAAGCTCGACGGACTTTGGGAGTGTGTGCTGTGTTTTTGCTGTAGCACCAGTTGTCCCAGCTACTGGTGGAATAGCGACCGTTACCTTGGTCCTGCCACCTTGCTACAGTCCTACCGCTGGTTGGTAGACAGTCGTGATGAAGCCAACGGTGAGCGGCTGGATGCCCTGGATGACCCCTTTAAACTGTACCGCTGTCACACTATCATGAATTGTACCAATACCTGTCCCAAACATTTAAATCCTGGCAAGGCGATTGGTGGGATTAAACAGCTGCTTTTGGACCGCAGTTAGAACCCTGTTCACGGTTAGCCCCAGGCACGATACCCCAGGCACGATAATGGCAGCGCCGACAGGTCACGATGATCGGGAGTTGGCCCATCTGCGTTGGCTGTGTCGACGTGGGGCCAAAGAGCTTGACTTGGTACTGGAGAGCTTTCTGCAGCACCATTATGCCCGGTTAAGTGCTGAGGAAGTAACGTGTTTTAGACACATGCTGGATGAGTCTGATGTGCAGCTCTTGTCCTGGTTGTTTGCTCGTACCGAGCCCGATGGTGAGATGACAAAAAACTTGCTCGAAAGGATTCGACACCGTGTTGTGGTGGACGATTCAGCCTAGTCGAATCCTGTCGCGTGTTGTATTCGCGGCTCAGATCCTGACTTGTGTGCTGATTCTGTTGTTGAGCCCTGATGTGGGTAGTAAAGTATTGTTGTTGCTCGCTGTCTGTCGTTACTGTGATGGATTTTTTGTATCCGATGCTGCGGTGTGCATCATCCGTTACCATCGAAGGGGCAGTTGGACACTGCAGATTGGTTTGGCGCCCTCTGTTCCTGTAGTACCGGTCGCTGTCTATCGGCCGTGCCATCGCTGGTTACTGGTTCGTTATCAACAGCTGGGCGGAGCACATGCGAGTACTCTGGTATTGGCCCCGGATAGTCTGTCAGTTAAGGCGTATAGCCGTCTGTGTCGATACCTTACATGGGCTGACCGGGCTCTTCATCCGGAGTGAGCACGGTATCTTGTAGCCAATCCTCTGAGCTTTCAGGATAGTCCAGGGTATAGTGCAGGCCTCGGCTTTCTTTGCGTTGGCTGGCACTGCGAACAATTAATTCTGCAACTTCCAGCAAATTTCGCAGCTCCAGCAAATCGCTGCTAACACGAAAGTTGCCGTAGTATTCACGGACTTCCTCTTTCAGCAGATTGATACGGTGCTGCGCTCGCTGGAGGCGTTTGCTGGTGCGCACAATACCGACATAGTCCCACATTGCCCGACGTAATTCATCCCAGTTATGAGCCACAACAATTTGCTCATCGGCATCACTGACCCGGCTTTCATCCCACTCAGGAAGGGTGACCCCGGAATCTTGATTCGGTGACTGCGAGAGAATATGCGCACTGGCCGTTTTGCCGTAAACCAGGCATTCCAGCAACGAATTGCTGGCCAGCCGGTTGGCACCATGCAACCCGGTAAAGGTGCATTCGCCGATGGCGTATAAGCCCTCAACATCTGTACAGCCACATGGGTCAATCATAATCCCGCCACAGGTATAGTGGGCTGCCGGCACAACAGGGATGGCCTCTTGGGTGAGATCGAATCCATACTCCAGGCAGCGTTGGTAGATTGTCGGGAAATGCTCACGAATAAAGTCCGCCGGTTTATAGCTGATATCCAGCAACACATGGTCCAGGCCACGCTTTTTCATCTCGTAATCGATGGCACGGGCAACGATGTCGCGCGGTGCCAATTCTGCACGTTCGTCGTGATCCGGCATAAATCGGCCGCCATCGGGCAGGGTAAGCAGAGCCCCCTCGCCGCGTAACGCTTCTGAGATCAAAAATGACTTGGCTTGAGGATGATACAGACAGGTTGGGTGGAACTGAATGAACTCCAGGTTGGCAACCCGGCAACCAGCCCGCCAGGCCAGGGCAATGCCATCACCGGTACAGGTATCGGGGTTGCTTGTATACAAATAAACTTTGGCGGCCCCGCCGGTCGCCAGTACCAGCCGGGGGGTATTGATGCTGATCACTTTGCCACTGTGCTGATTGAGAGCATAAAGGCCGAGGCAATGATTGGGACCAGGCAAGCCGAGCTTGTTACTGGTGATGATGTCAAAGGCCAGGTGATGTTCCAGAATTTGGATATTGGGGTGTTTTCTGGCTTGGTTCACCAGGCTGGTTTCAACCTCACGGCCGGTGGCATCGGCTGAATGGATAATCCGGCGGTGGCTGTGGCCGCCTTCACGGGTGAGGTGGTAGCGCCCCTGATCCTTGTCATCGCGGCTGAAGCCGACGCCATGGTCTATTAGCCACTGGATACAATCGGGACCATTAGTGACAACTTGTTCCACTGCATCTTTATGACAAAGCCCGGCCCCGGCGATCAGTGTGTCCCGGATATGGTATTGAAACGAGTCGTCAGCGTCGCGAACGGCTGCAATACCGCCCTGAGCATAATAACTTGAGCCTTCCGATAACCGGCCCTTGGCAAGAACGACAACGCCGGCACCGGCTTCGGCCAGTCGCAGAGAAAGGCTTAAGCCAGCGGCACCACCACCAATTACGACAATATTCGACATCAGTTTTTCACAGCTCCCGGTCGTTAGGGGCTTTAAGAACCCAATTGTATTCTACTCTTGTAACGATTCAGCGTATTTGCATTTTTGGTGTAAGGAGTCTTTAGGAAATAACAGTGACACTTGTCCTCGAAGAGTAGTCGGTCTCCCGGT
>DRJH01000228.1 GCA_011052285.1 Gammaproteobacteria bacterium | reverse complement strand
TCCAGCTATCGCTCATAGCCCAGCACCTCCAAATTTTTCCTGATACTGGCTCCTGCCTGCCCCGAGGCTTTCGGCAGGCAACTCGAGCTGATCAGCCATAGCAAGTTGCTCGTAGAGCGTGGCTGAGGGTTTGGTCACCTTCATTCATCCCCTCCCGGCAATTGCATCCGCTCATCACTGGTGAGAAGGGTCATCTGATGAATAGCGATTTTGTTGAGTCGCTTCAGACGTTCGTTTTGAGACAGTCCATCGGCAATAAACAGTGCATTCAGGTTTTCAAGATTAGAAAGACAGACCAGTTGAGTTACCTCAGCATAATCGCGCATATTGCCTTTTTTGTCGGGATTGGCTTCCAGCCACTGAGCCGCAGTCATGCCAAACAGGGCGAGATTCAGCACATCGGCCTCGCTGGCATAAACCAGCGAGGTTTGTCTGGATGACAACTTGGCCGGTATCAGATATTCTTTGATGGCATCGGTATGAATGCGGTAGTTGATCCTGACCAGGTTGCGCCGGATGTCCCAACCCAGTGTTTTGCGTTCCTCCTCTTTAAGACGCTGAAACTCTTTAATCAGATAGAGTTTGAATTCCACCGATACCCAGGAGGCGAACTCAAAGGCTATGTCTTTGTGAGCGTAGGTGCCGCCGTAACGACCAGCCTTAGAAATCAGCCCGATAGCCTTTGTTTTTTTAACCCATTGTTTCGGTGTCAGGGTAAAGCTGTTAAGCCCTGCCTGCATTTTAATCCCGTCGAATTCGACGGGATTAAAATCGGGGTTATTCAGATGTTCCCAGATGCCGAGAAATTCCAATGTATTCCGGTTTCGCAACCAGTTGCGTATAAGATCGTCAGTTCGATCCTGATTTTTGTATCTGGCGATGTCGGTCAAAGATATGTAGTCTTCCTCTCTGATCGAATAAAGAGAGACCGATTGGTCCAGTACACTTATTTTTGCCATGATTTTTCTCCATGCTGAATTCCAGATAATGGATGAAGTGCTAAATCCAGGTATAGTTGGCATTGTTTGTCGGCGGCACCCCGAACTTCCAGTGAACGTCTTACTTCAGTCACTGGCCGCCCCGGTCCGATATATTGAACTGCGGATTGGCAAGGATGAAATCCGCCCTCAAATCCATATGCAGGTCGTTGTGGAATCTGTCAGCCTGATGCAGGCCAAGGTTGGCTCCGTTATTGGTCTTGCTCAATTATTGCATCCGGACGGCTTCAGTTTTCCCTTCATTATTATCCCGGCTCAGAATATTGTCGAACTGCGCCTTTGCAGCTAATCGGAATTCACTGCCTGTGATTGCGAATGGGATATTGTAACACATGCGATAGCTCGTACAGGCAGAACCATGACACGGATACGTCAAGAATTTTGCAACGCAGGAATACAGGATGTCCCGGAGGTTCCAAAATTCCGGGTAAATCTCCCCTGAATCCCTTCAGAAAAGAAGTGCCGGGTGATACCCGGTTGCCGGTTGCCGTTGTGGAGAAAACGGATTATTTGTTATTCCTTCCCATGGCTGTCGTTCGCCTGTTTCTGTAATGTATAGGTACAACTGGCCGCCAGGCCGGACAAACTCATTTGTTCGGATATCCGGTCATGTGGAATCAGGAGATACGTCCATGGCTTGCCGCCATAAGTCTTCGCGTGAACCGTTGCATGTTCACACCAGACGGCGGCCGCATCAGCCTTTGACCGGACAACATCGTCTGAAACTTCGGAGGCGCGCTTGGGCTCGCAGAGGAATTTCCCGGCTGTGGTCTCAACGACAAAATCCGGTTCATACGATTCATCGTGGCTGTAGTGAATCCGGAAATCGCCCTTGGCGGGTTTGAACCACTTGAGGATATTTTCATCGTTTTCGAGGATTACCGCAAAACGCCGCTCCGGATCGGAGTCAAATTTCTGTACCGGATACAGGCATTTCTGAAAGCCGCCGAAAAGCATTGAGGCAATCCGGTTTTTCTCGCCGTCCGGGATCGGAGTCCTGAAGTCACGAACTACTTGATCCGCAGCCGTCGTATAGTTATTAGGACGCAAGGTCCGAAAACCCTTGGTAACACGCGCCTCATAGGACGCAGCCGTTTCTACAAAATGCTCCTGCATTTGGGAGTGGATCAGGTTCAGCAGGGCTTGCCGGTGGTATTGCAGCACATTCACAACGTCATCTTCTTCGCTCAGGTAGGAGCGCAGGTGTGCAAGGACCTGAGCGGCCAGCTTGTAAAGTAATGCCGCGTGGTCGTCATAACTGATATCATTGAAATCGATCAACCCGCTCACCAGGTAATCTTCCGGCCGCTTCTCCTCGACCACACCTGATCCATCGTGTAGCCTGTACCTTTGCATGTCATGCAGGTGCTGGATGAGAATATCCTGCGCTACGGGTTGCAGGTCGATGTCCCCGGTGTCCAGATCGAAATCTTTGTATCCGGCTATCACCTTGCCTTTCGGCACTACCACAATTTTCGGAATGTCAATGGACATTTTCTGATATAACTCCACGGTTTTCTTCACGACATTTGAGACGGTATCTTTGCCGAGACTGTCATACAGGAGTCCAAGCCCGGGCCGGACGATCTCCTCAACCTTCCTGACGATTTCCTCCTGGGTCTCCGCATCCTGAAGTTGCCTGCTGCTGCTCAGTCCTTCAAATTGCCGGATGACCTGAAACGTTGCCTTAGCCACTTCATGCTCTTCCGGTTTCTCGAAGAGGCTGCGCGTTTTTGGAGTCTTCTCTTTTTCTCCAGCCTTCTGCGGAGATGCAGAGATGATTTTCTCAAACTCGGGTTTGACGATCACCGCCTTCTTACCCGCCTCAGGGATATCCTTTCCAATGACCACGCCGGTACGAATGATCGAATTGGGGTCGTTGGCGTGATCAATAATCTCCTGAAACCTGTCGTGTGATACGATGGTCAGTCGATCCACAGCCGGAACTCCCACCCGTTTGCCATAGGGCAAACGCAGCCCCCGGCCGATGGACTGCTCCACCAGGGTTCGGGAGTTTGCTGCACGCAACGGAACGATGGTATAGAGATTCGTAACGTCCCATCCCTCTTTGAGCATATTGACGTGGATGACGACCTCGACCGGGTTGTCCGGGTCTTCAACGTTCAGCAACTGCTCGACGACCTCGTCTTTTTCTTCGCCGCGCACGTTCGAGTGGACGGTGATTACCTTGCCCTTGTATCTCCCCTCGAAAAACTCGTTATCTTCCATAACTTTATGCAACATATCGGCGTGCCTTGTGTCCTGGGCAACAACCAGCATGAACGGCTTGACGATCGGCTGGTCATTGTTTCGGGCATACACCTCCAGCTCAACCTTTGTGTTCTCGTGAATCCGAACACCGTCTTCAAGCTTGATCTTTTCCAGGCCTTCGACCGAGTAGTTTGCGGCATCGAAGTTCTCCCGTGTGGCTACTGCCGGTTCCTTCACAAAGCCGTCCGTCATTGCACTGCTCAAGGGGTAACTGTAGATCACATTTTTAAAAGGCTCGGCGTGCCGGCCTTGCTCCACCTGTGGCGTAGCGGTCAGCTCCAGCCCCAGAATGGGATTCAACTCGTTTATCGCTCGCACTCCGGCGCCGGCCCGGTAGCGATGCGACTCGTCCATCAGCATCACCAGGTCGTCCAGCCCGGCAAGGTAATCGAAATAACTCTGCCCGATGTACTCGCTCAGGCGCTTGATTCTCGGGCTCTTGCCGCCGCGTACTTCACTGTTGATCTTCGAGATATTGAAGATGTTGACATGAATGGAATCATGATTCCCGAAAAAATCAGATCCTCTGAGACCGCGTCCGCTCTCGTAGTTGTCTCCGGTTATGATCTCCGGCGGGTTGACCGCAAACTCGGAGATGCCCTGAAAAACATATTTTGGCGTGTTTGGCGTGAAATCGGCAATCAGCTTGTTGTAGATTGTCAGGTTCGGGGCAAGCACAAAGAAATGACGGATGCCCTCGCTCAGGCACAGGTAGCTGATAAAAGCACCCATCAGCCGTGTCTTACCGACTCCCGTGGCAAGGGCAAAGCAGAGGGAAGGGAAATCACGCTCGAAGGCTTCTATGGAATGGAATTCGGTTTTGATCGTTTCCAGGGCCTTGGTGGTATCGCCGTTTTTCTCAAGGGAGATGATCTCGCACACACGGGCCAGAATCTCCAGCGAATCCCGCTGCGGAGAACGCAGGCTCAGGCGGTTGCTGATGGCGTTGACGTGTTGAATAGCCATGATTACTTCCCCTCCAGCCGCTTAACTTCGCGGTCGAAATCGCTTTCGAACAACCGGTCTTGAACAATGCGGTACTTTTCGAATTCACTCTCGGCGAATTCTTTGGCGAGCTGCGCCGACACCTTGCCGCTGTCCTGTAGAATCTCCCGGTCGTCCATCTCGAGGAAGACATCAAGCCGTTTCGCCCAATCCTCCATGGTCATGGGAATACGGCGTTTGGCACGCTCCTCGGCCAGTTCCAGGTAGGCGTTGACAACACGGCCAAGGGAGTCCAACTCCTCTTGACGAAGGTAGTTCTTGGCGACCGATACGTCCGGCTTCAGAATCTTCCCGTCGGGCGCGTTCTCCCACGTTGTCAGGCCCATGTGTTCCTTTTGGCTGTCGGCGCGATTCCTGATCAACTCGGCCGCGGTCTGGCCGTGAATGGCGTAATGCAGCTTGTTCTGAACCTTGGCAAAGAACTCGCAGGTGGTCGGTGCATCCTTGTTGTAGTCCACGCTGGTGGCGTAAATATCGGTTATCTTCTGGTAGAAGCGACGCTCGCTGAGGCGAATCTCGCGGATTTCCGATAGAAGACGCTCGAAGTAATCCTCATCGAGAAAGACCCCGTTTTCCATCCGCTTGCGATCCAGTACATATCCCTTAATCGCAAATTCCCGCAACACCTGCGTCGCCCATTGGCGAAACTGAGTCGCCCGCATTGAGTTAACCCGATAGCCCACCGAGATAATGGCGTCGAGGTTGTAGAAGTTCGTGTTGTAGCTCTTACCGTCCGAGGCAGTATTCCGGAATTTCCGGACAACTGAGTCCTGCTGTAACTCGCCGTTCGAGAAGATGTTACGAAGATGCTCGCTGATGGTACGCACATCTACATCAAAGAGTTGCGCCATCAGCTTTTGCGTCAGCCAGATGGTTTCATCTTCATACCGAACCTCGATGCTCTGCTCGCCGCTCTGGCTGGTGAAAATCAGGAATTCCGCTGTCGAATTGCGGATCAGATGCGTCTTGGCTCGCTTGTCGTCTTTCTTGGCCATGATTACTTACCTCCCTTTGCATCAGCCGTGTTCACATCGAACAACGTCGGTCCGGCGTCCTTGTCTTTGCCGAACCTGCGGGCGGGTTTTTTGGACAACTTCTTCTCGGCCTGGTCTTCCTGCTCGGCGAGGTAACCGGTCGGGGCGTCGGGAAGGTTCTCAACCTCCAGGCTGTAGTCGTCATGGCCCCACTCGCATTTCTTCAAGACCGCCCTGGGTATCTTCTTGATGGTCAGGTTGGGGAACCGGCTCGGGTCACACCGGAAGGCAGAGCAGCAGATGAGCAGGCTGCGCTCCGGCCCGACCTCGTCGCTGAGCCGAACCAGCATATCCCTGCTCATGAACTGAGTTGTCACGTAGAGAAAATCCGTCTCCGTACTCTTGCCGTGAATCCAGTAGACCTCCTCACTGGGGGCATACTCGAAACCCTCCAGCTTGCACATGGCCTCGGCCAGCATGGCGGCGTTAAATTCGGAGTTGATAACCGGATTGCCCCATTTGTCTTCAACGATCAGCGACGGGCCGAGACGGTAATACCGGAATCCGCCGCCGCCTTTCCAGTTGACGGCCTTGGTGATACCGCCGGGATCTTCGCCGTCGATAACCTTTTTCAAACGTGGAATACAATGAGTGTGGCAGTGTTCCCCTAACTCAATGCCGATCCAGCGGCGGCCCATCTTGTGTGCCACGGCGGCAGTCGTGCCGGAACCGATAAAAGAGTCGAGAACGAGATCGCCGGTATTAGTGGCAAGAAGCAAAACACGTTCAAGTAAACGTTCAGGTTTGGGAGTAGTGAAAACATCAATATTGTTAAATTCTTTTACTTCTTTTTTTGCATCTTGATTGTGTCCAACATCACTATGCAGCCAAATTGTCATCGATGTT
>DRJH01000227.1 GCA_011052285.1 Gammaproteobacteria bacterium | reverse complement strand
GCCTGCCAGTTATTCCTGTAGACGTGCGCTGACCGCCTCGACGCTGGCATTGTTGATGTCTTGCTGTGTGACCGCCACGCCTGTGGGATAGGTATCCGTGGTGTTGCCGTCGACCACTCCGCGCAGCGGTATGCGTTTGCTATTCCTGCCCTCACGGATTTCCAGAATAATTTTTCCGATGGGGAACGGGGTATTGTTTTTTACCAGAAAATCCAGTTGTCCGCTGCTGTTGCGGACCATGCTGGCAGTAACATAACTGCTGGAATTCACCGGTAGATCAACTCGCAGCAGGTCGGCGTAGGCGGCCTTTCCGGCACTGCCGCCATCCTGAGCGGCTTGCGCGAAGTATTTCTTGGCCTGGGCCAGATTGCCGCGGTCTTTTGCATAGCGGCCGAGGATAAATAGTGCCGGGGCGGTTTTGAGTAGTTTTACACTTTTTTTCAGGGACTGCTGCGCCTGTTTTCGCCTGCCTACAGAATCGAGAAGCAGGCCAAGTTTTAAATGCGGGGCAAAATAACCTGGATTCAATGCGGCAGCTTTTTGATACTGGTTTATTGCTGCATTTTTTTTATGCTTTCCTTCCAATGCACTGCCTTTCAAAATATGGAACAGCGCCTCTTTGGGTTCAATGGCAATCGCCTTGTCAGCCAGTTGTAATGCCTTGCTATATTGATGTGCCTTCAGGGCTTTCTGCCCCTTATCATACGCCGCATAGGCCGGTGCTACCTTGAACAAATGAGCCAGTCGCCGATGATAGGCCTGGCGACCGAGTAGGCCACCCTTTGGTAGTTTTTTGGTGAATGCCCTATTTGCGGCCACACGCTCTGCCGAGGGAGGGTGGTCGGCAAGTAGTTGCGTCAGCATGTTATCGGGGCTGCCCTTGGATTCGCGAAGAAGCATTTCCTGAACGGTCACCGCAGCCTTGGGATCATAACCGGCACGGGACATATAAACCATGCCATAATGATCCGCTTCGCGTTCATCATCGCGGCTGAATTTGGATTGTAGCAAGGCACTGACCACTTGTGCTCCGATGATGCCTGCGGTTTGCGTTCCCTTGTCCTCGGTGGATGAACCGATGGCTACAGAAGCCACCAGGACGGCACCTTGCAGTAACAATGCCTGCTGGATATGCTTGGCGCCGTGTTTGGCCGCTGCATGGGTCATTTCATGACCCATTACAGCAGCCAGTTCGGCTTCATTATCCATTTTTAGCAACAGGCCGCGGTTGATGCCCATTTTGCCGCCAGGCAACATCCAGGCATTGATTTGTGAGTCATTGACCACGTTGAATTCATACGGTAGCTTGCGGTCGCTGACTACTGCCAGCTTACGCCCGATTTCCTGAATATAGGCAGCCACCTTGGGATCGGCAATATAGTCCCCACCCTGCATTTGTCGAGAGGGTTGATAGTTTTCCTCCCCCAACTGCAGTTCAGTTGCTTCCGGGATCAGCATGAGTTCGTTTTTGCCGGTCACTGGATTGGTAGCACAGCTACTGAGCAGAGTCGTTACAGCAATAGCCAGGAAAGAATGTTTGAATGTTCGGTGTGTTTGCATACAGCCTCCCAATATTTTTTCTACTGCCTACCTGCGCAGTGTGACTTTACCGCAAATGGCAGAGAAAAAACAACGGCTCTCAAGGTGCCGGTTACGGTATTCCTAGCGTGATTTTGGTCGGTATTGGCCAGTTGGAACTGGAGGAAAACGTGACCAGACCCGGTAATGAGCGGGAGCCCATGAGTAGGGGGCGAATAGGCTTGACCGGTCAACACTATATCCTTATGATCTGTCCGATAAATGGATGCTGTTTAATCCACCGCCGCAAATAAGATTTGCTGGTCCGGAAGTTAGCCAGGTGGTCGCTGGTGTAATCGCTGGTGTAATCGGTGATACGCAATGCTGCTTGTGCTCATTCCGGGTTCAGGTTCCGGCCCTGTTCGGGCTTGTGTAGTTGGCAGTGCTGGGGGCCAGAATAGGGTAGGCTATGGTGGGTTTTGCCGCATCAATCGCTATTTAGACAAACACACACTATTTGAGGAGTGCTACTGATTATGAAGAAAAATATTATTGCTGTGGCCGTAGGAAGTCTGCTGGCAGTTTCAGCCAGCCAGGCGATGGCGGCAAATCCGATTAAGATTGGAACCTTTCTCGCTGTTACCGGGCCAGCCTCTTTTCTTGGTGATCCTGAATTGAAGACCCTACAAATGTATATTGCCGAGGTGAATGCCAAGGGCGGAGTTGATGGTCGCAAAGTAGAATTGGTGCATTACGACACCGGTGGCAGGGCCAAAGAAGCCGTAAATTTTGCCAAACGCCTGATCAAGAAAGATCGAGTTGATGTGATCGTTGGTGGTTCTACTTCCGGCTCTACATTGTCCGTAATGCCCATCGTAAAAAAGAACCAGATTCCGTTCATCTCCCTTGCCGGCTCTGTGAAAATCATTGATCCCGTACAAAAATGGACCTTTAAGATGCCACATACTGATCGTATGGCAGCTTCGAAGATCTATGAGGATATGAAAAAACGTGGCATCACCCGGGTAGCTCTGATCAGCGGCAATGGTGGTTTCGGCAAATCTGGTCGGGTTCAGAGTTTGGCGCTGGCAGGTAATTACGGCATCAAAATCGTGGCTGATGAGTCCTATGGCCGTAAAGACACGGATATGACGGCACAGTTAACCAAGATCCGTGACACCGACGCACAGGCAATTTTGAACTTTGGTTTTGGCTCAGGTCCTGCGATTGTGACCAAAAATATCCGTCAGCTGGGGATTAAAGTGCCGCTGTATGAGTCCCATGGCGTTGCCTCGAAGAAGTATATAGAGCTTGCAGGTGCCGCAGC
This sequence comes from Gammaproteobacteria bacterium, assembly GCA_011052285.1. GTDB lineage: Bacteria > Pseudomonadota > Gammaproteobacteria > Arenicellales > DRJH01 > DRJH01. The sequence continues at coordinate 1,119 of DRJH01000227.1, read as the reverse complement.
GGAAGGTGTGCGGCTGCCAGCTTCTGCCCTGCTGGTAGCGGAACAACTGTCCGACTCCAATCCACAAAAAGCCGTACTGTTGGCCTACAAGAAAAAATTTGAAGCCAAATATGGCCCGGTCTCCACCTTTGGTGGCCACGCCTATGATGGTTTGATGATTGCACTGCAGGCGATAGATCGCGCCAATTCCACTGACAAGGCGAAAGTCCGTGATGAAATTGAGAAAACTCACAATTTCATTGGTACCGGTGGTGTCTTCAACATGAGCCCAACAGACCATCTAGGCTTGGGCCTTGATGCCTTCAGGATGTTGGAGATCAAGAACGGTAACTGGACCATCGTTAAGTAAACCTGCTCTCTCGTACTGCCGGTGGATGAGCATGTCCGCCGGCAGTGCAACCTCCGTCTGTGCTTTACGATACACTGTGGATTTCTGCAGTGAGGGAGAGGTGTGTATGGCTGATCAGATCCTGCAATTTCTGCTAACCGGGATCACGGTAGGGGCGACCTATGCGCTGGTTGCATTGGGTTTTTCGATCATCTTCAATGCCTCAGATGTGATCAATTTTGCCCAGGGCGAGTTCGTGATGATCGGGGCGATGGCAACAGTCGCCTTATCTGCTAATTATGGTTTGCCGATGTGGCTGGCTGTGATCTGTGCGGTGCTGATCACGATTTGTGTGGGCTTATTGCTACAGCGTTTTGCTATCGCGCCAGCACACAATGCCTCGGTAATTACCACCATTATCATCACCATTGGCGCCTCCATTTTTTTGCGTGGTGTTGCGTTACTGGTTTGGGGCAAGGATATTTTTTCCATGCCGCCAATCTCTGGTGAAGAGCCGATTCATCTCGGGCAAGCTACGCTATTGCCACAAAACCTGTGGATCATTGGTGGGACCTTGGTAATGGTGCTCGGGGTACACATTTTTTTCAATCATACTACTCATGGCAAGGCAATTCTTGCTTGTTCCTGCAACCGAATGGCGGCACATCTTGCGGGTATACCCGTGGGTTTGATGATGTTGGTTGCCTATGGGTTGTCCGCATTTCTCGGGGCGATGGCGGGCATATTGATTGCCCCAATCACGTTTACTTCGTATGATGCCGGCATCATGC
>DRJH01000226.1 GCA_011052285.1 Gammaproteobacteria bacterium | reverse complement strand
TCACATATGACCTATATGCTCACATTCTCCGTGCGAACATGCCTTGTACTGAACCAAAATCTAAACACGCTGAATCGTTACAATTCATATTAGATAATATCAGCCTCTTGGTGGAAACTATCGAGGTTAAATGGTGGTAGGCCATAAAAAAGTGGCCGCTGTGCTTGAATTATTCCCTTTTCATCCCGACTAGTACTGTGCCGGTGGCGAAATAATGCGGATCTTTGGGTTGTGATAAATTTCGTACTTTGTGTATTCATACGGATTAAAAGGTAAATCATGAGCGATAGTAAAAGTCAGGATATTCCTGCTGACAAGGCAACCCGGGCCTATGAGCAGGTGGCTCGACAGACCCAGCAATCTCAGGAAAAAAAGGAATCAACTGCCTCACCTGCCGAGGTGGATTCGCCACTGGCAGATGAAAGTCCAAAAACCGCGGAGGAGCTGGCACTTGAAAGTGCCAATAAGGCGCTGGAAGAGGCTATCGCCAAGGCTGAGATGGCCAATGACCAGTATCTTCGTGCTTGTGCCGAAATGGAGAACGTGCGTCGCCGTAGTCAAATCGATGTGAGTAACGCGCGCAAATATGCCATTGAACGTTTTGCCAGTGAGTTACTGGCTGTACATGACAGCCTGGATCAGGCGGCCACAGTGGATCTGGCTGCTGCGGGTGAGAATGCCGTAGAGCAGATGCAGGAAGGTCTGGCACTGACTTTGAAGCAGCTCGACACGGCATTCGAGAAATGTTCCGTTGAAATGGTGAACCCAAAGGTTGGAGATGCCTTTGATCCAGAGTTCCATCAGGCCATGAGTATACAGCCTGGTGGAGAAGTGGAACCTGATCACATCGTGTGTATGATTCAAAAGGGCTATCGACTGCAGGGGCGTTTGTTACGCCCGGCAATGGTGGTCGTAGCAGCACCTGCGAAAAAATAACGGTGGCTTGAATTTTGTGGAAATCTCCCCCACTTTGTACGTTAAATGAATGAATTAGTTACCCCATTACGTGAATCTTAGAGGACGTGAGCAATGGCAAAAATTATTGGAATTGACCTCGGAACGACCAACTCCTGTGTTGCGGTCATGGACGGTGGTCAGTCAAAAATTATCGAAAATAGCGAAGGTGATCGTACTACCCCATCGGTTGTAGCATTTACCAAGGATGATGAAGTCCTGGTAGGACAGCCGGCCAAGCGTCAGTCGGTAACCAATCCCGAGAATACCCTGTTCGCAGTCAAGCGTTTGATCGGTCGTAAATTTTCCGAAGATGTGGTCAAACGTGATGAAGGCTTGATGCCTTACAAGATCGTTAAGGCCAAGAATGGTGATGCATGGGTGTCCATCAATGGTAAGCAGATGTCACCGCCGGAAATCTCTGCCCGTGTACTGCAGAAAATGAAAAAAACTGCCGAGGATTATCTCGGTGAGGAAGTGACCGAAGCGGTGATTACCGTGCCGGCTTATTTCAATGATTCACAGCGTCAGGCAACCAAGGATGCCGGTAAAATTGCCGGACTGAATGTCAAGCGCATCATTAATGAGCCAACGGCCGCTGCACTGTCCTATGGTATGGACAAGGGTCAGGGGGATCGCAAGATCGCAGTCTATGACCTCGGTGGTGGCACCTTTGATATCTCGATTATCGAAATCTCGGAGATTGATGGAGAGCGCCAGTTTGAAGTGCTGTCGACCAATGGTGACACCTTCCTTGGTGGTGAAGATTTTGATCGTCGCCTCATGGACTATCTCGCCGATGAGTTCAAGAAAGAGCAGGGCATGGATCTGCGTGGTGACCCGCTGGCCATGCAGCGCCTGAAAGAAGGGGCGGAAAAGGCCAAGATTGAATTGTCTTCGACGACCCAGACCGATGTTAATCTCCCTTATATCACCGCGGATGCTTCTGGTCCCAAACACTTGAACATGAAGATCACCCGGGCCAAGTTGGAAGCATTGGTCGATGATCTGATCCAGCGTACCGTTACCCCTTGTCGGACAGCCTTAAAGGATGCCGGCCTGTCTGCCAGCGAGGTGGATGAGATCTTGATGGTCGGCGGGCAAAGTCGGATGCCCAAGGTGCAGCAGACGGTCAAGGATTTCTTTGGTAAGGATCCGCGTAAGGACGTTAACCCGGATGAAGCCGTGGCCATGGGTGCGGCCATCCAAGGTGGTGTGCTCGGTGGTGATGTTAAGGATGTGCTGTTGTTGGATGTGACGCCTTTATCGTTGGGTATTGAAACCCTGGGTGGGGTCATGACCAAGTTAATTGAAAAAAACACCACAATTCCAACCAAGGCTAGCCAGGTCTTCTCAACAGCCGATGACAGCCAAACCGCAGTAACCGTCCACGTTCTGCAGGGTGAGCGCGAACTGGCGCGCGACAACAAATCGCTGGGTCGTTTCGATTTATCGGATATTCCTCCGGCACCTCGAGGCGTACCACAGATTGAAGTTAATTTTGATATTGACGCCAATGGCATTATGCATGTCTCAGCCAAAGACAAGGCCACCGGCAAGGAAAACAAGATTATCATTAAATCAAGTTCCGGCCTCAGTGATGAGGAAATCGAGACCATGGTGCGCGAAGCCGAGGAACATGCCGATGAAGACAAGAAGGCGCGTGAATTGATCGACACCCGCAATCAGGGTGAAGCCATGGTCCATAGTGTTCGTAAGTCACTCACCGAGATGGGTGACAAGATTGATGCGGATGAGAAAGGTCGGATTGAGGCAGCCATCAAGGACCTTGAGGAGGCCCTGAAGTCTGATGATCAAGAAGATATCAAGGCTAAAACAGATGCCTTAACCCAGGCCAGCCACAAAATGGCTGAACAGATGTACCAGCAGGCTTCGGCAGATACACCGCAGGGTGGCAGCACTGATGGGCAGGATAGCTCCGGTTCTTCAGCAGCTGACGACAATGTGGTCGATGCCGAGTTTGAGGAAATCAAGGACGATGACAAGAAGTAATGTTGTCAGCTAATTGATTGTCCAACTAGGGAATTGTCCAACTGGAAATGTCCAATTGGGGGATGACCGGCAGGACCTATGGCGTGGAGGCGACTCCGCGCCGTTGCTGCTGGTAAGTACCGCTGTAAGATCAGGAACAACATGACCCATGGCTAAACGTGATTATTACGAAGTACTCGGTGTGCAACACAATGCCACTGAAGCGGAAATCAAGAAATCATTCCGTCGTTTGGCGATGAAGTATCACCCGGATCGAAATCCGGACGATCAAACTGCGGAAGCTCGTTTCAAGGAAGCTAAGGAGGCCTGTGAGGTCCTGATGGATGGGCAGAAACGTGCCGCTTACGACCAGTTTGGACATGCTGGCGTGGATTCCTCCGTAGCGGGAGGTGGGGCGCGTGGCGCTGGATTTGGCAGCATTTTTGAAGATGTCTTCAGTGATATTTTCGGTGGAGGTCGTGGTGGCTCACATGGCCCGTCTCGGGGTGCGGATCTTCGTTATAACCTTGAGGTTTCACTTGAGGACGCAGCATTTGGTACCGAAGTCAAGATTC
>DRJH01000225.1 GCA_011052285.1 Gammaproteobacteria bacterium | reverse complement strand
TATCACCAACACATTCAAACTCAATTTTTCCAGGCAGTATTTCGAAGGCGAGGATGCACGTATGATCAAGGCATCCCCCGACTTTATTGCCATGCGAGAGCAAGTGTTGGCGATCATATTTGGTGATGAACTAGCAAAGGAAGGAGATCATGTATAAACAACAGCGAGTCAAGAGTGGTGGATTCTTTGCCCGCATTATGCGGGCACGACCCACTCGACCAGGAGAAACTTACGGTGTGCCGGGCCAGGGCGACAGCCTGCTGATATCAGCGATTACAGCCTTGATCTTGCTCGGTGGCTGGTCACTGGTGACCGGCATGGGTTGGATCAAACCGCTGTTTATGCCGTCTCCGCTTGCAGTATTTCATACCTTCATTAACACCGCAACTGACGGTTTTGCCGGTGCTACCTTGCTAGAGCATGCCTGGGTTAGTTTCCTGCGGGTCTTCGGGGCATTCAGTCTGGCCTGTATTATTGGTATTCCTCTTGGTCTGGCGATGGGTATGAGTCGTGTCGCGCGTGGTGTATTTGACCCACCGATCGAGTTTTACCGACCGATTCCACCACTGGCCTACCTGCCATTGATGATCATCTGGTTTGGGATAGGGAATTTGTCAAAGGTATTGCTGATCTATCTGTCGATTCTTGCACCACTGGCACTTGGTGCACGGGCCGGCGTGCGCTCTGCGGCAATCGAGCAAATTCATGCCGCCTATTCACTGGGAGCTACCCGATGGCAGGTATTACGGAATGTGATCCTACCGGCCGCTATGCCGGAAATTCTGACCTCAATGCGTATCGGTATCGGCTTTGGCTGGACCACACTGGTGGCAGCAGAAATGGTCGCGGCTACCCATGGTTTGGGTTATATGGTGCTCACGGCATCACAGTTCCTGCAGACCGATACGGTCATCATGGGTATCATCGTCATCGCGATTATCGCCTATGTCTTCGATATGCTGATGCGCTGGTTTGAACGCCGACTAGTTCCCTGGAAAGGCAAGATGTAGCCCTGATGAGTCAGTTAGCTCATGTCAGACGCGGTAAAGGTGAACCCCTGGTTCTTGTACATGGTTATCTGGGTGGCAGTGCCATGTGGCAGGGTCAGATTGACTATTTCAGTCTTAGTCATGACGTGATCGCACCAGACCTGGCCGGGTTTGGTAACAGTGCCGACCGGGCATCACCCGACACGATTGAAGGCCATGCCCATCTCATCTTCAGATTTCTTGATGATTTGGGGGTGGAAAATTTCAATCTAATGGGCCATTCGATGGGTGGCATGATTGTACAGCAGATGGCAGCCATGGCAGCACAGCGTGTTCGTCGTTTAATTCTGTTTGGAACGGGCCCTGTCGGGATGTTGCCGAACCGCTTCGAAACCATCAAGGCATCGCGTCAACATTTACAGCATAAGGGGCTGGCATTTACCACCCATAATATCGCAGCAACCTGGTTTGTTGCCGGAGAGCAGGCATCGGGTTTTGCCCTGTGTTTGCGCGAAGGTGTCAAAGCCACCATGCAGGCGGCCCTGGCCAGCCTTTCGGCCTGCGAAAAATGGGATGGCACGTCTGCGCTGGCTACCTTATCCATGCCGACCATGGTGGTATGGGGTGATCGAGACCGGTCCTATGGATGGAGTCAGCCCGAATCACTATGGCGGGGGATCCGGGGTGCTCGCCTTGCTGTATTACCGGGCTGTGCGCACAATGCACACCATGAAAAGCCAGCCCTGTTCAACGCGATTGTTGAAGATTTTCTGACCAGCAAAGTTTAAGCCGTGAATCTGCAGAAATTAAAATACTGGCGTTTGATCAGCAATCACTCGCCGTAGCAAAAGACGAAGATATTGCCGTATGATGGGCCTGGGTAGGTTTTAGGGCCTGAGCAACCTGCATCCCTGGTAACGATTCAGCGTGTTCGCACGGAGAATGTGAGCATATAGGTCATATATGACCATTCCAAGTACGAACACACGCCGTAATGGGACAAAAGATGAATACGCTGAATAGTTACCATCCCTGCAACCTGCAAATTGTATAATGTCATGCATTGGTCTGCTCAGACATGGTGGTATTTGCGCAATCGGAAGTTGCCTCATTTTCCCTGGTAAGGACTTGTGTTCTCCTGACTTCACGATCTTCGGGCGGTTATAGCGCTCACCACTACGGTATGATCAGTACCTAAAGATGGTGGAAATGAGCATTATTCTTCGAGGGCACGGAACAAATGATTAATCCGCAATATTCAATGGAACCACTGGATTTGACCTCACCGCCTGACTTGAAAAAGAGTGACGGGACCGGCCCTTCAGCACATAAGCGTCCAGTGTACCAGAACTTCATGCCTCCTTGTAATCAGGGTTGTCCGGCCGGAGAAAATATTCAGGGGTGGCTGGACAAGGTTTGTAACAAGAAGTTCGAAGAAGCCTGGCAGCTGTTGATCGAAAACAACCCCATGCCGGCTGTCCATGGCCGGGTCTGTTATCACCCTTGTGAGTCGGTATGCAATCGTGATCACATAGACAATGCGGTCAGCATCCATCAAGTCGAGCGTTTTCTCGGTGATCTGGCATTGGAAAAGGGTTGGAAGCCAAAAATTTCCGGGCATCATTCCGGTAAACGCGTGCTCGTCGTGGGTGCAGGTCCAAGTGGTTTATCGGCGGCCTACCACCTGCGTCGTATGGGCCATGATGTGGAAATTCGGGATGCCGGACCGATTGCCGGGGGTATGATGCATTTCGGGATTCCGGCCTATCGTCTACCCAGAGCGGTGTTACGTGCTGAAGTCAGCAGGATTGAGGAGATGGGGGTGAAGATTACCCTGGATCACAAGGTGGAAGATCTTCGCCGGGAAAAAGACCAAGGTTTGTTTGATGCAGTCTTTGTTGCTGTGGGTGCGCATATCAGCAAGAAAATTGATATCCCGGCACGAGAAGCGGGCCGTATTATGGATGCGGTCAGCTACCTTCGTGATGTTGGTTCAGGAAAACAGCTCAGACTAGGGCGCAGGGTTGCCGTGTACGGCGGTGGTAACACAGCTATGGACGCGGCGCGTACCGCAAAACGGCTTGGTGCAGAAGAGGCCCTTATTATATACCGGCGTGATATGGAGAATATGCCGGCCCACCAGATTGAAGCCGATGAGGCGCTGGAAGAGGGGGTCAAGATTAACTGGTTGCGCACCATCAAAGCGATTGATGTGGATCAGATTACGGTAGAAAAAATGGTTTTGGATAAGAGCGGCAGACCCCAGCCAACGGGTGAGTATGAAGTACTGGTTGCAGACTCGTTGATTATGGCACTGGGACAAAATGTCGATTCACAATTGCTGAAGTCGTATCCGGAAATTACCCACAATACCGACGGGACGGTACAAGTTGACCAGCAGTTAATGACTGCTGCAGCCGGTATTTTTGCTGGTGGTGACATGGTGCCCAGTGAACGCACGGTAACGATTGCTACCGGGCATGGCAAAAAAGCCGCCCAGAATATTCATGCATTCCTGTCTGGTGGGGTTCACCATCCAGTAGAAAGAACACCGGTTGTCGCCTTCGAATCCTTGCACCTGTGGTACTACACCGATGCCCTGGTTTCAGAGCAACCGGTAATTCCGATCGAAGACCGTTCGCGATCATTTGATGAAGTGTTGGGTGGGTTGACCCGGCCTGAGGCCACGTATGAAGCCCATCGCTGTTATAGCTGTGGTAACTGCTTTGCCTGCGATGGTTGTTTTGGCGCCTGCCCGGAAAATGCGATTATCAAGCTTGGACCGGAGCGTTTTTATCAAATTGATTATTCAAAGTGTACGGGTTGTAGTGCCTGTGCGTTGCAATGCCCGACGGCGGCTGTTCATATGGTCGATTTTCATTCCCTGTAGCTGCCTTTGAGGGGCAGTTGCCAGAAACTTGACGGAGAGAAAACCTGTGGCTGAGGTTACCATAGAAAAAACCATTGATGGTGGTGAGGCGGCGGCACATGTGGCCTTTCGAACCAATGAAGTCTGTGCGATTTACCCAATTACTCCGTCTTCCACAATGGCAGAACTGGCCGATCAATGGGCCAGCCAGGGTATTACCAATATCTGGGACAATATTCCCCTGGTGGTGGAGATGCAAAGTGAGGGTGGGGCCGCTGGTGCCGTGCACGGTGCGCTGCAAACCGGTGCTCTGACTACCACCTTTACCGCTTCCCAGGGTCTGTTGTTGATGATCCCCAATATGTACAAGATCGCTGGAGAATTGACCCCAACCGTCTTTCACGTCGCAGCACGCTCCTTGTCAACCCAGGGCTTGTCCATTTTTGGTGATCACCAGGATGTGATGGCGGTGCGCATGACCGGTTTTGCTATACTGGCCTCTGCATCGGTTCAGGAAGCCCATGATATGGCATTGGTCACACAGGCCGTTACCCTGGAGTCACGTATCCCTTTCATTCATTTTTTCGATGGCTTTCGCACTTCCCATGAAGTGAGCAAGATTACCCTCCTTAGCGACAACCAGATCCGGGCCATGATCGATAATCAACTGGTTTATAACCATCGGGCGCGGGCACTGAATCCGGATCGTCCCTTCATGCGTGGTACCGCACAAAACCCGGATACCTATTTTCAATCTCGGGAGTCAGCGACTCCCTACTACCTGAAAACCATCGATGTGGTAGAACGAACGCTGCAGCAATTTGCTGACTTGACCGGACGTGCCTACAAATTATTTGAGTACTATGGTGACCCGAATGCAGAGAATGTGATGATTATCATGGGCTCAGGTTCGGAAACCGCGATCACCACGGCAGCTTATCTTAATCATCATGGGAGTACTGTCGGGGTAGTGCGAGTGCGCCTGTACCGCCCGTTCAGTGCCCGGCATTTTCTGCTTGCGTTACCACGATCCGTTAAAAAAATTGCCGTAATGGATCGAACCAAAGAACCTGGCAGTAGCGGAGAGCCGCTGTACAAAGATGTGGTGACAGAGCTAGGACAGGCTTTTTCACGCGGTCAACTCACCGCCATGCCCATAGTTATTGGTGGGCGCTATGGTCTTAGCAGCAAGGAGTTTACCCCCTCCATGGTGGCAAGGGTTTTTCAGGAACTCAAACAATCTCAACCGAAAAACAACTTTACCATTGGTATTAACGACGATGTCAGTGGTTCCAGCCTGGAAGTGACGGAGGCACTGAATATCGAGTCCCAGAAGGTTGTTCGCGCGCTGTTTTTCGGCCTGGGGTCGGATGGTACGGTCGGGGCAAATAAAAACAGTATCAAGATTATCGGCAGTGAACCGGGCATATACGCACAGGGCTATTTTGTTTACGACTCCAAAAAGGCCGGTTCGCAGACTATCTCTCACTTGCGTTTTGGTCCGGAACCTATTCGTGCACCCTATCTGATCGAAACCGCTAATTTTATCGCCTGCCATCAATTCAATTTTATTCACTACTCACAGATGCTGCAGTGCGCACAACCTGGAGCCATTTTTCTGCTCAATAGTCCCTTCGATGAAACGACGGTCTGGGCACAAATTCCGGCCCAGGTGCAGCAGGTCATCATCGACAAAAAGATTCAGTTTTATGTTATTGATGGGGCCAAGGTGGCTCGTTCTGTGGGGATGGGCCGGCGCATCAATACCGTGATGCAAACTTGCTTTTTTGCTTTGTCCGGGGTCATGCCACGAACTCAGGCGATTGAGAAAATCAAACAGGCAGCACAAAAGTCCTATGCCAGAAAAGGCGAGGAAATGGTCCGCCGTAACTTTTCAGCCATCGACCAGGCACTGGTCCATTTACATCGGGTCAAGGTACCGGCTACGGTCTCGTCACGGCTGACGAATTCACACCATGGTAATTTTGAACAGGCTCCAAAATTTGCCAGAACGGTTACTGCACAAATGTACAACGGCAAGGGTGATCAGATTCCGGTCAGCCTGTTGCCCGATGATGGTACTTACCCCACCGGCACCAGTCGATGGGAAAAACGCAACATTGCTCATGAAATACCGATCTGGGTTCCGGAACTTTGTATTCAGTGTGGAAATTGCTCAATCGTTTGCCCGCATGCGGCAATTCGAGCCAAATTTTATAATGTCCAGGATTTGCTCGGTGCCCCGAAAACATTTCACTCCGCTCACGTCACATCGCGCGGTTTTCCGAATGTGCGCTATACCATCCAGGTTTTTCCTGAAGATTGCACCGGGTGTCAGCTCTGTGTAAATGCCTGCCCTGCTCAAGATCCTGAAGATCAATATCGTTTTGCAATCAACATGAAAGAGAAGATACTTCATCTTGAAGATGAGAAGGAGAATCTGCTGCATTTTGATAAAATCCCCTATCAGGAAAGAGATCGAGTGGATTTCTCTAATGTTAGAGGGGTGCAGTTTCTTGAACCCTTGTTCGAATTTTCCGGGGCTTGTGCCGGTTGCGGAGAAACACCATACCTGAAATTGATTAGCCAGTTGTTCGGTGATCGCTTGCTGGTCGCTAATGCCACGGGTTGCTCGTCGATTTATGGTGGTAATTTACCGACTACGCCATGGGCCAAGAATGCAGAAGGGCGCGGACCCGCCTGGTCAAACTCCTTGTTTGAGGACAATGCGGAATTCGGTTTTGGCTATCGGCTTTCTGCCGACAAGCACGTCGCTCTGGCAAGGAGCTTGTTGAAGACTCTGAAACACCAGATTGATCCGGAATTGGTCGAACAGGCACTGCACGCCCCGCAGGCCCTGGAGTCTGAAATTCGCCAACAGCGGGGTAGAATTTCCAAAATCAAGAAAATATTGTCGCAAATGGACACCCCCAAGGCCAGGGAGTTATTGTCGGTTCTCGACGATATGGTCAGGCGTTCAATCTGGATTGTCGGCGGTGACGGCTGGGCCTTCGATATCGGCTATGGTGGTGTAGACCATGTTCTAGCCAGTGGCCGAGATGTCAATATTTTGGTATTGGACACTGCGGTCTATTCCAATACCGGTGGCCAATGTTCCAAAGCGACACCGATTGGGGCGGTGGCAAAATTCGCAGCCAGTGGCAAAGTCGTACCGCAAAAAGGTCTGGCCCTGCAAGCTATGGCCTACGGCAACGTCTATGTCGCCAAGGTTGCACTCGGTGCCAGCCCGCAACAAACCTTGCAGGCCATGCGTGAGGCAGAAGCCTATGACGGGCCGAGTCTGATTATTGCCTACAGTCATTGCATCGAACACGGTATCAATATGGAAGAGGGTCTGCGGCAGCAGCAGTTGGCGGTAAAATGTGGTTATTGGCCCCTGTATCGTTACAATCCGGAACTGAGGACTGCGCATCGAAATCCCTTTATGCTCGATTCTCTACGACCAAAGATCAGTGTCAAGGACTATGCGTATAACGAGAATCGGTTTTTTAGCCTGACCAAAACAAACCCGAAAGAAGCGGAGCGCTTGATGGATATGGCGCAACTGGTGGTAAATCAAAAATGGTCCGTATTGGAAGAAATGGCGACTCGTAGTGCAATTGAGTTTATTCCGGATACCCGGGCGAATTAACCCGGGTGAATTGACCTGGGCAAATTAAATGTTGTGGAGGCGTGAACGATGTATAAAACGATTATTCATCTTCTGGCACTGGTCCTGGTATTCACTGTACTCCCGGCACAAGCGGAACAAAGCATTAAACTCGGCGCTATTTTTGCTAAATCCGGTGCTGCCGCTATATCGAACCAGGATCATCTGAATGGCCTTCGTTTTGCCGTAAAGGAAATCAATACCAATGGAGGCGTACTGGGCCGCCCCATAAAATTAATGGAATTCGATAATCACAGCACACAGATTGGCGCCAAAATGGCGGCTCAAAAAGCGGTGAATGATGGGGTGGTCGCTGTTATCGGCAACTCTTGGTCATCCCACTCGCTGGCAGCTGGCCCGGTGCTGCAAGCGGCCGGGATCGTGATGATCTCTCCTGACTCAACTCAGGTTGATGTTACCGCAATCGGTCCTTACATCTTTCGCAGCTGTTTCACCGACCCCTTCCAAGGGAGGGTACTGGCGCGTTTTGCTGCAGTCGACTTACACGCAAAAAGCACCGCGATTATGGCCGATGTCAAGAGTGCTTACTCCATTGGTTTGGCCAACTATTTTAAAAAGAATTTTATCCAGAGGGGTGGCAAAATAGTCACTGAACAACAATATACTCATGATCAGCGCGATTTTTCGACTCAGCTGGAGGCCATTAAATCCCTTCATCCCGATGTGATCTTTGTTCCCGGCCATGATGAGACGGTTTTTATTGCCAGGCAGGCTCAGAAGATGGGTATTGAAGCGATTTTTCTTTCCGGAGATGGTATGGATTATTCATCAGCACAGAAAAAAGGCCTGGCGATGATCAAAAGGGGTTTTTTCACCACGCATTGGAGCAGAAATAATCCCAGTGAGGCGTCACGACGTTTTGTCTCTGCTATCAAGAGGGCGGGGAACATAAGGCTGTCATCATCTGTGGCCCTTACCTACGATTCGGTCTATTTGATAAAAAATGCCATTGAACGGGCAGGATCCATTAATCCAAAGGCAATTCGTGATGCTCTGGCGCAGACCCATGACTACAAAGGCGTAACCGGCATATTCAACTTCGATGCTCAGGGAGACCCGATAAAAAGTGCTGTATTGATGGAGATCAAGGATGGAAAACTGTTGTTTCGCAAGGAGTTGCGGCCATAGTATTAATTTTCTATAAACCACATGCAAAATTCCGGGCGATAAGACTTTGGGTGACAAAGCTCCGGGTGGATGAGTGATAATCCTACATCGAGACTATTTTCAGGCTGGTATGAGATACATGGGGTTTCATGGCGGGAGCCCCTAGGCCGAATTGAGAAAGCTAATCGTCAGCCATGGGTTTTGCAAATGGCTCCTGTGGCAACTCATTTTACTTACAACCTGATGCCAGTAATGTACTGTACTTATGAAACTTCGAGTTAAAATCAACCTCGCTATTCTGCTGACTTTTGTCATTATTACTCTGATTTATATCGCGATTCTCTTTCCCTTTGAACGGCAGCGACAACAGACCGTTATTGAGCAGGTAGAAATGAATTTAGAAAATATTGTCACCCAGCGGCAAGCAGAGTTTGCTGACGAGATTTTCGGTCGCCAGAAAGATGCGATCAAAATTACTATTGCCCAATTGCTTAAGGTGCAAGGAATCGCGGCCATTCGTGTCTATCTGGCCGATGGCACAATATTGCAGCAAAGCAACAGTGAGGCAGGCCCGGATTTAGATCACAACCAACAACTTCAATTGACAGCCAAACCTAGATTTATTCGTCATACCCTGGCAGGCAAACCAATGCTTACTCTGGTCAGCCGTATCGAGGTTATTGGGGAAAGTGTCGGCTTTATTGAAGTCGATTATGATTTAAGCCGGGTGGAAAAAGAGGCCCAAACCTCCAAGATCATCAGCATGGCAATGCTGGCTACCATCCTGCTTGCGATGTTCGTCCTACTTAACCTGTTACTCTCAAAAATGGTTCTCAAGCCAGTATATATTCTTTCAAAAACAATCAAGAAGATTCAGGCAGGAGCGATCGGAGAACAGGTTGAACTACATACCAGGGACGAGATGGGTAATATGGCTACTGCCTTCAATAACATGTCACTTGAGTTGGCTGAATTGAATCAGGGTCTTGAAAAGCGGGTCACTGAACGGACTGCACAGCTGTTTCAAACCAATAAAGAGCTGGAGGAGGCGCGGGCTGTTGCTGAATCGTCAACGCTGATGAAAAGTGAATTTCTGGCCAATATGAGTCATGAGATTCGCTCGCCAATGAATGCCATCATCGGCCTCAGCTATCTGGCTCTGAAGCTCGATCTAACACCCAGGTTGCGAGATTATTTGTGCAAGATTGAATTATCCTCTAAGGCTCTTCTGGGTATTATCAATGACATTCTCGATTTTTCCAAGGTAGAGGCCGGCAAACTCCATATGGAGAGCATCCCCTTTCGATTAGAAGATGTTCTCGACAACCTCCGTTCCATGGTAGCCATGAAGGCAGAAGAGCGTGGTATTGAATTGATTTTCCACACCTCCAGGGGGGTCACAAGTCAACTTGTGGGGGATCCACTGAGATTGGGCCAGGTACTGCTCAACCTTTCGACCAACGCCATAAAATTTACTGAAACAGGCCATGTGCTGATCAAGATTGAGACCCTTGACTGCGATGATAAGAATCTTGAAAAATTGTGCTTTTCAGTAATTGACACGGGAATTGGCCTTACTGAAGAACAGATAGCAAAGTTATTTCAGTCATTTTCCCAGGCCGATAGCTCAACCACCCGTAAGTATGGGGGAACCGGATTGGGTTTGGCCATTTGCAAAAATATCATTGAACTGATGGGTGGCACCATGGCTGTTGAGAGTGTCTCTGGCAAGGGCAGCACGTTCTCTTTTGTTGTCAGTTTTGCGATGGATCAGCGCGAGTCTGGTATTGCGTCAGCGGATGAAATCAACAGTGAAATTGCCGGTAAGAAGGTATTGGTGGTCGATGATAATGCGGTGGCCAGAGAGATTATAGCTGATCACCTTGATGCCATGAAACTTGCAATATCCCAGGTGGCATCGGGAAAAGAGGCTGTAGCGGAGCTTGAGACCGCCGCACGAATGAATCGTCCCTATCAGTTGGTGCTCATGGACTGGAAAATGGAAGGGATGGACGGTATTGAGACTTCTAAGGTGATCAAGCTGAATACAGCAATCAGCCCGGCACCAAAAATTATCATGATCACCTCATACGGGCGTGAAGAGATTATCAAAAAGGCTGAGGAAACGGGCCTTGATGGATATTTGGTCAAGCCTGTTGAACAGAGTTTACTGCACAGGAAGGTGAAAGAGGTGCTTACGGGAGAGATATTAGCCAGCGGGGAGGACACCATGAGACCGGTTAAGCAGACAGAGGGCCTGTCTGCAATCCACGGCGCCAGGGCACTGTTGGTTGAGGATAACGAGATTAACCAGCAGGTGGCCAGCGAGTTGTTGGTCGATGCCGGACTTGAGGTTGAGATTGTCAATAATGGTCTGCAGGCACTGCAGCGAATCCGTACAGAAAATGACCCTGAATGGTTTGATATTGTCTTCATGGATATTCAAATGCCGGTAATGGATGGCTATGCTGCAACGCAGAAGATACGGGCCGCCGGTGCACCGTTAAGTCATGTACCCATCATTGCCATGACTGCTCATGCTATGGAAAGTGAGCGGCAGAAATGTCTTCAACACGGCATGAATGACCACGTCACCAAACCCATCGACCCACAGCGGCTGATTAATGTTTTGGTACAGTGGATTAAGCTCAAGGAGCGGCAACCTCCCAAACCAAGGCCGCAACCCGAGGCACAAAAGAGAGAGGAGGCTATCTCTCTGCCCACTGAGTTGCCTGGTTTTGATCTTACGGCTGGACTCTCCAGGGTGGCAGGGAAGAAAAAACTCTATTATGAGCTGTTGCTAAAATTTGCCCACAACCATCAGCAATCCATGGAGACACTAAAGGGCTTGGTTAAACAACAGCACCATGAAGAGGCCCAACACCTTGCTCATGCCATCAAGGGGAATGCCGGAAATCTCGGTGCAGTCGCGCTCTACAAGGCAGCTGGAGAGCTGGAGCAGTGCTGTGCTGCCGGCGAAGGTATAGAACCGATACTCACTACCTTTGGTGATCAGCTGATGGTAGTGTTGGATGCACTTAAGATCCTTGAATATAAAACTGAGGCTACGGATGTAGATGCAGGTGTATTGGAGGTCGGGGCGCTTGATCTTGGGGCTATTAACCGTGGTATCAAGACACTTGAGCAGCAGATTTCCAGTGATTATGGTGAGGCACTCGAATCAATAGACCATTTGCAGTTATTGATTACAGGAAGTGAATTGATCCAACAAATCAGTAAGCTAAGGGAACAATTAGAAAGTTTTGATGAAGCAGGTGCCAGGGGAACTTTACGTGAAATATACGAGAGAATAAATGAATAACGACAGAAAAAAAGCCAGGATCCTGGTGGTTGACGATGTCCCGGATAATATCAGGATGCTAATTGAGATTCTCAAGGATGATTTTGCGACTATCCCCGCTACCTCAGGTAAAGGAGCCCTGGAAAAACTCAAAAATACCGACATCGATTTGGTGCTGCTCGATATATTGATGCCGGTAATGGATGGTTATGAGACCTGTCGAGCAATCAAAGAAAATCCCCACAGTGCTGCCATTCCGGTCATCTTCATCACAGCCCTCTCTGAGGTGATGGATGATGCCAAGGGCTTTGAGGTCGGCGCCGTTGATTATATCAGCAAACCCTTCAATCCTTCTACGGTCAGGGCTCGGGTAAAAAATCAGATCAAATTATGCTCAGCGATAAAGGAGCTTGAAGAGCTCTATAAAGTGGCGCTCGATTCTAACCCGATTAGTGGCCTTCCTGGCAACAACAGTATTCGTAACAGGATTGATGCGCTCATCCTGGAGAATTCAGAAACCGTCGTGGTTTATGCCGACCTGGATAATTTTAAAGCATTTAATGATCAATATGGCTTTGCCCACGGTGATGAGGTACTGCTATTCACCTCTGCAGTCTTCAGGGATGTGATGAAAAATCTTCCAGCCGAACACTCGTTTCTTGGTCATATCGGTGGCGATGATTTTGTCCTGTTGGTACCGCTGCAACAGATTAATCAGACCATCGACAATATCATTGCCCACTTCGATGAGGGAATTAGAAAATTCTACAGCAACGATGATCTTGTAGCCGGTTACATAACTTCCATAAACCGCCATGGTGAGAAACAGAAATTCCCGATAATGAGTATTAGTATGGCTGGAGTCAATCTGGCCCAAAAGAAGTATCAACACTACCTGAGTGTGGTCGATGCCTGTACCGAAATCAAAAAGCTCTCCAAGGAACAGCCGGGTAGCTCATTCGTCGTTGATCAGCGGGAAAAATAAGTTGGTGATCTTGTGGATGAAGCTGTTTTATGGAGAAATATCCTCCAACGTCAGGTCACCTTGAGTGTTTACTTATTTACACAAGCCGCTGAAAAACATCTAAATAGATAGGACTATGCGCTGTTCTGGTGAATTCTTGTGAATATCTGCTAGGATTAGCTTCAGAAGTTTATAAAATTGCCGATAAGCTGATTGCTGCGTTGTTTTAAGTCAATGAAACAGTGGTATTCGGGGAGACAAGATACAAAATATGAGAAAATTATCCCGCAGGTTGAAGCCAACTCTTCGTTTGGCTCATTCTGGTACACCCCCTGAAGATGATAAATCACTGCACAGTGTAAGTTCCCGTTCATTTGTTCTTATCATTGACGATCAATCCACGAGCCGAAAAATACTGGAAAGATTGGCGTATTCCATTGATCCGGGTTTGTTGATAGAAAGCTATGATGACCCTTTTGAGGCACTTGACAGGGCGCTGGAGCACACCCCGGATCTAATCATTACAGACTACCAAATGCCATCTATGAATGGCATTGAGTTCACCAAACGTATACGTGCCTTGCCTTCCTGTACCGATGTGCCGTTAATTATGGTTACGGTAATGCTGGATAGTTCAATCCGTTATGAAGCTCTACATGCCGGGGCTACGGACTTTCTGACCCGACCGATTGATTACCAGGAGTGCCTGGCTCGTTGTTCCAACCTGCTGACCATGAGACGACAGCAGTTAATCATTCATAATCGGGCGAGTTGGCTTGAAATGCAGGTAAATGAAGCAACAAAACAGCTACATCAACGCGAAGAAGAGACGTTGCTTCGACTTGGCAAAGCGGGTGAATACCGTGATCGTGAAACCGGCAATCACGTGCTTCGGATGGCCAAGTGTTCTCACATCATTGCCCAGGCATTGGGACTAAGCGAATTCGATTGCACGGGAATCAGGAAAGTGGCGCCACTGCACGATATCGGAAAAATCGGTATTCCCGATAAAATACTACTGAAGCCAGGCAGGTACACAACAGAAGAAACCTTGGTGATGCAAACACATACCACGATTGGCTTCGATATTCTCAAAGATAGTTCATCACGGTTTATTGAATTAGGCAGTATTATTGCTCTGGGTCATCACGAAAAATATGATGGTAGTGGATATCCCAGAGGATTATCAGGCAATAACATTCCAATGGAGGCACGTATTGTTGCCGTTGCGGATGTCTATGATGCTTTGACTTCCACTCGCCCCTACAAGCAGGCTTGGCCTTCATCTGCCGCTGTCGAATACATTCTTACCGAATCGGGAAAGCACTTTGATCCATCGTGTGTGCAGGCATTTCTATCGAGAATCGATGCGATTGAAATGACACATGAACAGTTCAAAGATTACGATGTATCGACAGCATGAATCCGAAGCCAGGGAATGCCTGTCTGCTTTTAGTGGGGAAGTGCGTTTTTTTGAAGAACCATGCCGAAGTATCGAAATAATAACCGATGGCAACCATGCAGCCGCTTGAATTCTTAAAACAGCGTCTTGGCAATCGAGTCGATTCAGAACATGTGCAGGCGCTTATCCGGGTTGTTATTGGTTTTTTTGTAACCTTATACGTCTTCTCGCCATTCTTCCAACAAAGATTGAATGGTCCCCTGGAATGGATGAGCGCACAGTTCGCCTTGAGTCTTTTCCTGGTGTGGTCACTGCTGATCGTTCTCGCCATCATCATCTGGCCCGAAAAATCGGTTATTCGACGATTGCTCGGTATGGTGGCTGATTTGGGGACAACCACCTATGCCATGATGTTGGGTGGTGAAGTGGGTACACCGCTAATTGCCGTCTATCTATGGGTCACTATGGGCAATGGCTTCCGTTATGGTGAACGCTACCTTTTCTGCTCGGCCATACTGAGTGCTATCGGTTTTTCGACCGTATTGTCTTTCAATCCATTCTGGGAATCTCATCTTATTTTCAGTTCGAGTATTCTGATTGTAATCCTGGTTTTACCTCTCTATCTGGCGACATTGATGCGAAAATTGAATGATGCCATTGCCCGTGCAAATGAGGCCAATCTGGCTAAATCGCAGTTTCTGGCCAATATGAGTCATGAATTGCGCACCCCGTTAAACGGGGTAATTGGCATGAGCGACCTGCTCGCGGATACCCGATTAAATGAAGAACAAAAAGGATTGGCACAAGCAATCCAGTCTTCAGCACATAGTTTACTGGGGCTGATCGAAAAAATTCTGGATATCTCCAAAATCGAAGAAGGTCAGTTACAAGTTTTGCAAGAAGATTTCGATTTGCATGTGCTACTCAGCCTGACTACAGCCATGTTCGAACCTCAAGCGCAGAAAAAAGGTCTCGAGTTACGTATCCAAGTAGCTCCCGAAACCCCCTATGAGCTGCAGGGCGATCAACAGCATTTACGCCAGGTACTGATTAATCTTATCGGCAATGCAATCAAATTTACCGATTTTGGCTCTGTCGAAATCAAGGTCCATCCAGTGAGCACGAAAATTAGTGATCTAAGTATACGTTTTGAGATCAAGGACACAGGCATCGGTATTCCAGAACAGACACAGGAGCGAATATTTCAAAAATTCACCCAGGCAGATAGCTCAATCACTCGCCGCTATGGTGGTACTGGTCTGGGCACTACCATAGCCAGGCAACTCATTGAACTTATGGATGGTCGAATAGGTTTGAGCAGCCAGGAGGGTAGAGGGTCCACCTTCTGGTTTGAATTGCCTTTTCAGCGACAGGTCCTCAGCCACCGGAGCCAAGAGTCCCCTTCTGCTGGAAATCTCCAACTCCTGCTTGTTACCAGTGATCAGGTGGCGCGCAGCATTACACCCAATCTCAAAGACTGGGGGATTTACTATGACAGGGTGGCGACAACGGATAATGCCACTTCTTTGCTTCTGGCAGCCGCAAAACGAGGTACTCCCTATCAGCTTGCCCTGATTGAACAGGGATGTGGTGGTGAGGATACGGGCCACAACACATTTGTCAAAAGTATTAGAGCACAAAGTCTGTTAAAGCCTCTTTCTTTGGTGCTTATCAGCAGCAACAACAACAACGAACAAACTGCAGACCAAGTATTTCACAGTGATTATTCATCGGTGCTGGTGACTCCGATTGATACAAAACTATTATTCAACTCTATCCATGCAGCGCAAGCCGGACGCTTAGACCTTGAAAACGTCGTATCATTGGCAGAATACTACCAACGTAAAGGCAAAGTGGACCAGTTGCAGATTCTTGTCGCTGAAGACAATGCAACGAATCAGAAAGTAATTCGTGGTGTCCTGGGGCGTGCCGGGCACCGCCCGGTGATTGCTGATGATGGTGAGAAGGCACTGGATTTGTTAGCAGATGACTCCTTTGACTTCGACCTGGTCGTTCTGGATATGAATATGCCCAAGGTCAGTGGCGTTGAGGTTCTCAAGGCTTTTCGATTCATGGATACGAGAGCAACAGTTCCTGTCATTATTTTGACCGCCAATGCAACACCTGAAGCCATTACCGCCTGTATGGATGCGGGTGCAGATGCATATCTCACCAAACCGGTGGATGCCAGAAAATTATTAGATACGATTGCCCGTTTTGCACCAAGGGCCAACCAATACGCTAATGGCAGGCCTTCAAAAACCGGTTCTAAAAAAGCCTCCCGGCATCAGTCTATCGTGCTGGTGGATACTGAAGCATTGCTCCGACTGACTCAGCTTGGTAATGGAGTTGATTTTTTACGGGATGTAATTGAAGGTTTTTTGCATGACGGAGAGCGCATACTCAGTGACTTGCAGATCGCTGGCGAACAGGGAGTTACTAAAGATTTTTGCAACACAGTTCACGCCCTTCAGGGCAGTGCGAGTGAGCTGGGTTGTAGCAAACTTGTACAGATATGTAAGGAGACAAAAAAACTAAAACCCGGTGACTTCAGCACCAGCAAGCCCGGCACACTGGTAAAATTACTGAATGAAACATTCGATCTAACTCGCAAAGAGTTACTAAAATTTGTCGCCGATCAACAAGATGCTATGATCGAATAATATTTTGTAACTCTTGAATAACAAAATCGTAAGTGCTTGATTTTGTTATTCTCGGATTGGGAGCCGCAAAGCGGGGTGAGACGCTATTCAGCGTATTCATCTTTTGTCCCATTACGGCATTATTTTCGTACTCGAATGGTCACATATGACCTATATGCTCACATTCTCCGTGCGAACATGCCTTGTACTAAACCAAAATCTAAACACGCTGAATCATTACAATATTATTTTGTTTCAAGGGTTTATATGAGATCTAGATGACTGTCGATTAACAAGCCTTTCCATCATGCGTAAATCTTTGCGTCTAAGGCGCAAGGCAGCATCCACCCAGATTACCGCGATGTTCTGCAACTCTTCGTAGGTCACGGCATTGCGGCAATTTTTTGCCAGGCGAAATGCCTGGCGTCCATTTCGACTTCTGTCCTCTTTCTTGAGGTACTCATAAACCGCCTGCTTGCCAGCACCATCAACAGCCAGTTCGTCAACCACCCCCATTTTGTAAAGCTCGGTTGCAGTATAAACTTTTCCGCTGAGGATTAGACGCTCTGCTGCAC
>DRJH01000224.1 GCA_011052285.1 Gammaproteobacteria bacterium | reverse complement strand
GTTTCAGGACCAGCCTCAAATTTGTTCCAGGAAACTGGGTTTTGGTAGCATTCAATTCCTCACATAAAGTCTGGACCGCGATATCAGAGCTGTGACCTTCTAATCACAGACGTCATCATCAACACCACGGCCGACAGGAAGTACGGCCATCATGCTCCCGTACCCTCACACCTCAGCCCCATCAAATAACGTGATCATAACTACATCGATTATCGTGATTACGCTCAGCATTACATTGATGAGCCCGATACTGGCAACAATCTGGAGGAACTTATACGCCTGATCGTTACCCCCATTTTCGATTGATAAAACCGGTCTGCAGAGTATAATGATGCATGGTAGACTCATCCTAGTTGCTCTTTATTGCGGGTTATTACTGACGAGTTTTCGATGAGAATTGTTGATGCTGTATGACCAATATCATTTAATATCAATTGATTAATGTCTTGCCGGCTCTATCCATACTAAATCATCGCAGGGAACATAAGGAAGATATCCCATCTACACATCTTCGATAAATCAAGACAGCATCGGATCTGCTGCTGCACAACGAGCTGCCACCGATAAGCATGTTGTTACCGGCATCTGTGGTATTTGCCCGGCAGGCTGCGGTCTGCGGATTACTCTTGATAAGGGCCGTATCGGGCGGGTTGCACCGTGGAAAGAACACCCCTTGGGCATTTGTTGCCCGCGTGGCGCCCGCTCTGCCGAAATTGTCTATTCACCAGACCGCTTGCTGCATCCGCTCAGACGAACCGGAGAGCGAGGTGAAGGGGAGTTTGAGCGCATCAGTTGGGATCAGGCACTCAATACTATTGCTGATCAATTTCAGGACATCGCCAAGCACCATGGACCAGAAGCCCTGTGTATTCATACCGGGCGCGGGACATTTGAACAGTCATTATGTGATTTACTCACTCCGTCAGATGTGCCAGTTTCCTCAGCCTGGAATTTGTTGTTTCCTTTCGGTTCACCGAATACCACGGGTGTGGGATCAATTTGTTATGTGTCTCACGGTGTTATTGCTCCAAACACCACTTTTGGTGTGTGGGGCGAAGATATCTCGCCTGATATCGAAAATTCGGATTTGATCGTGGTCTGGGGTAGTAATCCTGCCACTGATTCTTCGCCGGTGGATTTCCCCAGAGTAATTAAGGCACGGAAACGAGGCGTTACAGTCATTGTCATAGATCACCAGCGCACCCAAACAGCCCGGGCAACACAGGCACAGTGGCTGGGCATTCGGCCCGGTACGGATGGTGCGCTGGCATTGAGCATGATTCAGGTGTTGATTGATGAAGCACTCTATGATCATGCATTTGTGGAAACCTGGACCACGGGCTTTGCAGCCCTGAAGATCTATGTCGCACAGTTCACGCCAGAACAGGTGGAAAAAATCACCTTTATCAAAGCTGATGAAATAAGAGAAACAGCACGCGCTATTGCCAGGGCACAAGGCGCAGCACTACTGAGTTACACCGGTCTGGAATATACCAGCAGCGCCACCCAAAATATTCGTGCTATTTATATATTGTGGGCTATAACCGGCAATCTTGATGTCCCCGGTGGTAATGTCATCAAGAGCAAGGCCAAATTTCAAATGAACCAGAGTTGGCGTGTACTGCCACCGGACTCTATAGAGCCGATTGGGAAAAGCAAATATCCGCTTTATCATCTGTATCGCAAAGAAGCGCATGCCATGGAGTTGCCGCAGGCCATTCTAAATGGTGATCCTTATCCTTTACGAGGCATGCTTGTTGCCGGCTCATCGATCATTACTGCTTACCCCGATCCGCAGCTGTGGCGACGTAGCCTGGCTGCCCTGGATTTTCTGGTTGTAACGGATCGTTTTTTAACTGCAGATGCCAAATATGCGGATATCATATTGCCGGCGACAACGATGTTTGAAAACGAAACCTATGTCGTGCATGGGCAATTTGTACAACTCCGCCAGCAGATCATTACCCCACGTGGTGAAGCCAAATCGGATTGGGATATTGCTATCGCCATCGCCAACCGCATGGGTTATGGCGATCTTTATCCGCAATCCAGTGAAGAGATGTTGCGCTGGGCTCTGGCTGGAACCGGGATTGATCTGGAAACCTTGCGGGCTCATCCCGAAGGGATCGAGATACCAGGCCCACGCCAACAATATCGAAAATGGGAACTGGGCCTGTTGCGCGATGATGGCCAAGCGGGCTTTGCAACGCCTTCAGGTAAATTTGAAATCACCTCAAGCGTATTGGCTGAGTACGGATATGACGCATTGCCTGTTTATGTTGAGCCTCTGGAGGGACCAATTGCCTCGCCAGAAATCGCCCGGAAATATCCGCTGGTATTCAATTCCGGGGCGAGAATTCAGTCGAATTTTCGCTCCCAGCATCACAACATACCCAGTCTGTTGAAGATGCAACCCCACCCTCAGGTATTACTACATCCACGTGACGCCGGGCCTCGCAATATTCAAACGGGTGATGCAGTACTGATTGTATCTCCCCGAGGCAAGGTTCGCTATCATGCGCTGGTTACGGAAGATATTGTCCCTGGTGTTATTGAAGCCAATGCCGGTGGTGGTAGCCCGATCGCTACTGATCCATGGCGGCAATGTAATGTTAATGAGCTAACAGATTTTGACAACCGTGATCCTATTTCAGGTTTCCCGGTCTATAAGGCACTGCTTTGCGATGTCATTAAATCCGGCGACGCATGGGCTTCGGGTGGATCTTTTAGCGATGCCTCTTGAGTCGCCACCGACAACTCTTTGTCGGCCCAACGTTTAATGGGATCTTAATTCACTTGTCAGCCCAAGCTTCTTTTTCAATCTTCCAGGCACCATTTTCCTTGAGGTAATGGATCTTGCCCCGAATGTTTTGCTGCGCAAAAACGTGTGGTAATGCCGTGGGAAAAATTTCACAAGCTTGATTCTCCAACCACATTACCACACGCATTCACCCCACTCACACTCCGCCGGGGAAGCATTGAGCAGACAATGCCGTTCTACAACAACATTGCCGTATATATCCTTTACAGAGTGTGCTGTTTCTTATCTTGAATTTGCGCCCAACCCTGTCCGATGACTGAAGTTTCACGCTTTTGATATGGTGGCAACATTGCTCTTATGGACTATCCTGTTGAAACAACATCTCTTTTTAGGCGAGAATAAACTCTTCGCCCAGAGTTAATTTTGTAGAGGTTTGCTATAAACCAGGCAAACCCCTGAAAAAATATCCTGAGCCTATGGCTGCTGCATTCCTGGTAGTCACAAAATGGTGAAACTTCAGTCCGATGATTGGGGGGTCACTTAATTGCAACATGCTCGATACGCAATAAAAACCTCTTCCAGAGGGATTTGCTAGTTAGGGATGATTTGTTGTGCCCAAGCCTAATATGAAGAGATATTTTTTAATAATATTAATAACTTGTGTGACAGCGGCTCATTGTTTATACTGGCTTTGCTTGAGAGGCTGTCAAAAAACAGATTGCGGTGTCGGTGCGATATTACAGAATGGCCACAACATGCTTGTTTATATCGAGTACATACATATTCAACCATGAATGCTGTCTTGACTGCTTGGTAAGCATTTTTCTATAAGTCGTTAAGTTTTTTCGACCAGAAAATCCTGAGCAATTCAGGGTTCTCACATCATTAATTTACACCTGATTGGAGGAAATAGCATGACAACTGACAAACAAGATAAAAACGCCAGAAAGATTCATCCTGGTGTGCGTCTAATGGAAGAACAACTTGCCGATGGCAGGTGTTCGAGACGCGAGTTCCTAAGGACAGTGACGCTGCTTGGTGTCGCAGCACCGGTTGCTTATTCACTGGCGGGTACGATCCTCGGTGAAGACATTATGCCGAAAATCATTCCCGAGGCCAAAGCTGCATCAGGCGGGGCATTGCGATTCGGCATGGTGGTACAGGAAATGACCGATCCAGCCACCTTTTCCTGGACAGAACGCTCGGTAGTGGCACGACATATCATCGAGTATTTGACTCTGACCGGTCCGGATAATATTACCCGACCCTACCTGGCTGCAAGCTGGGATGCATCAGACGATCTTAAGACCTGGACCTTTCATCTGCATAAAGGTATTAAATGGTCCAATGGTGATGATTTCAATGCGGATGATGTGGTGTTTAATTTCACCCGCTGGCTCGACCCAAAAACCGGATCCTCCAACCTGGGCTTGTTTAATGCCATGATGGAAGATACCGGTACCAAGGATAAGGATGGCAAAGCGGTCAAGAGAATGACAAAAGGTGCGGTTGAAAAAGTCGACGAGCACACGGTTCGTATTCACCTTAATGCGCCAGTGCTGTCCATACCGGAAAATCTGTACAACTATCCCGCAGCCATCGTCCATCGCAACTTTGAAAAAGAGGGTGGTGATCTGTCGAAAAACCCGGTGGGTACCGGTCCCTACACACTTACCGAGTTTAAGCTGGGTGAGTTGGCTGTGCTGAAAAAACGCAAAGAACCTTATTGGGATGGTGAAGTATATCTGGATGAAATTCGCTTCATTGATCTGGGTCAGGATGCCGGTGCAGCGATTGCGGCCATGGCATCAGGTCAGATTGATGCGCTCTATGAGTTGGACTTGACTACGCTGGCCGTAGCCAAGAGTATTCCAGGCATCAATATCCTGTCGATAGCCAGTGCCCAGACCGGTGTCATCCGTATGAATGTCACTAAAAAACCCTTTGATGATCGACGCGTTCGTAGAGCCATACAAAAAACCTGCGACACACAGCGACAACTGGATATTGCGCATCAGGGTCTTGGTATACTTGGAGAGCACCATCATGTTGCAACCCTGCATCCGGAATATTTTAAGTTGGCGGAATATAAACAGGATATCGCCGCTGCCAAAAAACTTCTGGCAGAAGCGGGTTATGCCGATGGCTTATCAGTTTCTTGTAATGTTGGTAATACCAATGGTACCTGGGAGCAGGATTCGGTTGCGGTGCTCAAAGAAGATGCCGCAAAAGCCGGGATCAATATCAAGATAAATGTTATGCCAGCTGCAAAATACTGGGACGAATGGACTACAGCACCATTGAGTCTGACTTCATGGACGCATCGCCCCCTCGGGACCATGGTGCTGGCTTTGGCCTATCGATCAGGCGTTCCCTGGAATGAAACGGGTTATGCTAATCCCGAATGGGATGACTATCTGACTGCCGCCGAATCGACCCTGGATGTTGAAAAACGTCGCGCTAAAATGGAAAAGGTTGAGCAAATTTTGCAGGATGACGCCATTATAGTTCAGCCATTTTTCCGCTCGGTATTTACTGCGGCAAGAGATAATGTCAAAAACTTTAAGATGCACCCGACCCGGTATTATCGATTTCACAAGGTCAGCATCACCTAAAGTAAATACCACTTGCATCACGCAACTAAAGCAAGAGGGCGGTAATGCCCTCTTGCTTTGTGTGAATGTTGAGGACCTGATATGGCAACACTGATCGCAAAACGCCTGGGACTTATGCTTTTTACCATGGTCATCGTCTCGCTGATTCTGTTTCTGCTGCTGGATACGAATCTGGCGGGAGATCCTGCAGCTCGGGTGTTGGGGCAGTTTGCCTCGGCAGACCAAAAATCACTGTGGCTCGCGCAACATGGTTACAATGATCCACTGATGACGCGGTACTTCCACTGGGTGAGTGGCTTTGTACAAGGCGATCTGGGTGAATCCAACCGTTATCGCGCTCCGGTAGCCGATATTCTCGGCCCCCGGTTATGGAATACTGCCATTCTTGGATTTTGGACATTTGCCATCATGATTCCCTTGTCATTATTGTTTGGCATTTTGTCCGGCATGTGTGAAGGCTCCAAGCTGGACCGCACGCTTTCTGTTATCAGTATTGTGACCACATCAGTCCCGGAATTTGCCAGCTCGGTTTTTTTTGCGGCAATATTTGTTTTTGGCTTGAAATGGTTGCCTGGCACCAGTGGTATGGCAGAAGGATTTGACTGGGTGCAGATGGTTTTGCCGGTGATGGTGCTGGTAGTTTATGGCTTTGGTTATGTCGCCAGGATGACCCGGGCATCAATGGCTGAGGTCATGACGGCACAATACATTAGAACGGCCATACTTAAAGGGTTGCCCTACAAAACGGTGATCCTACGACATGCTTTACGCAACGCGTTGATTGCTCCGTTTACGGTGATTATGTTGCAGATCAACTGGCTGTTATCCGGTGTCATCGTGGTCGAATTCTTTTTTGCTTACAAGGGCTTTGGCGCCTTACTACTGGAGGCTTCACTAAATAATGATGTGGCCTTGCTTGAAGCCTGTGCCATGGTAGCTGTGGTGGTTGCTGTCACGACCCAGACCCTGGCTGATATCGGTTATACCTATCTCAATCCACGTATTCGGTTTAGCTAGGGATGACGCCATGGCCACAGCCACTCAAACAACAATTACAGCGGACTCCTACGGCAGTGCGTTCATGCGTGGGCTGAAATCCTTCGCTTTGCTCAGGGAAAGTTGGGTCGGGATGATTGGTGCCGCAATCATCCTGTTCTGGATACTGGTAGCTTTGCTGGCACCCTGGTTGGCACCATTTGAACCCAACGCTTCGATACAGCCATTTGCCAGACCCGGAACGGTGAGTGCAGCCGGTGCTACATTCTGGTTGGGAACCGATCATCTCGGGCGGGATATTCTTTCGCGTATCATGTGGGGAACCCGCACGGTACTATTTTATGCACCGCTGGCGACGCTGGTAGCCTATACAGTCGGCATCTTGATGGGGTTGGCAGCCGGTTATCGAGGCGGGTGGATTGATGATGTGTTGTCGAGGATTTCGGATATTATTCTGTCGTTTCCTGTGTTGGTACTGTACATCATTATTATCGGGGTCATCGGGGCGTCGGGGATTAACATTATCATCGCGATTACTTTCGCCAGCTCACCGGGCATCATGAGAATTGTACGCGGACTGGTGCTGGATTTACGGAATCGTGATTATGTGGCTGCAGCGCAGACCCGGGGTGAATCAGATTGGCGCATCATGCTGGTGGAAATACTACCCAATGCCCGGGGCCCGCTGATCGTTGATGCCTGTTTGCGTCTGGGTTATGTCATCATCACTATTGGGGTATTGGGTTTTCTTGGTCTCGGTTTGCCACCGCCTGACCCTGACTGGGGCGGAATGGTCAATGAAACCCGACATATGGCGATCGCCTTTCCTTATATGGTGTTGGCCCCGAGTTTTGCCATTTCATCGTTGATTCTGGGCTTCAACCTGTTGGCTGATGGTTTGCGAGAAATTGCGATCCGCGATTGAGTAGAGAGGCAATGAATACGAAAAACAGTCAGGCGCCAATTCTTGAATGCAAGGATTTGTGTATATCCTATTACACCCGGGCCGGTGAAATTCCGGCAGTAGTTGATTTTTCGCTCACCCTTTTTCCGGGTGAAACCGTCGGTATTGTGGGCGAGTCTGGTTGTGGTAAATCCACCGTCGCCATGGCGATCATGCAGTACATGGGTGCCAATGGTGGGATCAAAAGCGGCAGCATTACCTTCAAGGGCCAGAATATGACCCACATGTCTGAAGAGGAGTTGCGTCAGATTCGCGGTTCAGAGATTGCCATGATTTACCAGGAGCCGTTTGCCTCACTAAACCCCAGCGTTAAAATCAGTACCCAGTTAATCGAAGTGCCGATGGCGCATGAGGGTATTTCGGCTAAAGAAGCCTGGCAGCGGGCACTGCAGGTGTTGAAAGATGTCAAGCTACCTGATCCGGAGCGGGTGATGAATGCCTACCCGCATCAGATCTCCGGCGGGCAACAGCAACGTGTCGTCATTGCCATGGGTTTGTTGTCCAATCCTTCCTTGCTGCTGCTTGATGAGCCGACCACTGCGCTGGATGTCACCGTCGAAGCGGGCATCGTCAAGCTGATTGCGGATATCAGCAAGAAATACGGAACTTCACAAATCTATATTTCGCACAATCTCGGTCTGATACTGGAAACCTGTGACCGGGTATTCGTGATGTATTCCGGTGAGGTAGTAGAAGAGGGCAGCATCGATTCACTATTTTCCCGGCCACGCCATCCCTATACCCACGGTTTATTTGCCTGTATCCCGCTGCCCACGGCAGACAAAAATGCCGCGCCATTACG
Organism: Gammaproteobacteria bacterium; assembly: GCA_011052285.1. Taxonomy (GTDB): domain Bacteria; phylum Pseudomonadota; class Gammaproteobacteria; order Arenicellales; family DRJH01; genus DRJH01. The sequence continues at coordinate 6,012 of DRJH01000224.1, read as the reverse complement.
GCCCATTCGTGGGCAATTACCACTGCCCCACGAGCGCCCGCAGGGCTGTTACTACGGACCACGATGTGATCATTTCATAGCCGCTACATGTGACGGTGAGCACATCATGATGGCCCCGGTTGAAGGCAGTGCTGCAAACCATCGCGTCCGATGTGCGCGTTGGAGAGAGATTGAGCATGATCGGGTCATTCCTGAGGGCATCGGTGAGCAGCCGGTAGCCGTTGGTGAATATATCCTCGAAGTAGACAAGTTACAGAAGTATTATGAAGTCAGGGATAATTCACTCAAGGCCTTGCTTAGCGGCAAACGAATTCGACATATCAAAGCGAATGAAGAACTGAATTTTCGGGCAAGAAAAGGGGAAACCGTGGCCATCGTCGGTGAATCCGGCTGCGGCAAGTCGACCTTCGCCAAGGTATTGATGGGCCTTGAAACCAGCACAAATGGTGAAATTCGCCACAATGGTGTTGAAATATCGGAAATCGCGGTTCGTGACCGATCCAATAAACAGGTCAGTTCACTGCAGATGATATTTCAAAATCCATTTGATACCTTGAATCCCAGTCATACCATCGGTTCACAAATATCCCGGGTGATCAGCAAGTTTGGTGGTAAAACCGAGAAAGGAAAAATTCGTGAAAAAGTCATGAATTTACTCGATATCGTCAAGCTGCCCCGGGATTTTTACTATCGTAAACCACGACAACTTTCTGGTGGCCAGAAACAGCGCATCGGTATTGCCAGGGCATTTGCCGGCAAGCCATCCATGGTGATTGCCGATGAGCCGGTATCGGCACTGGATGTTTCAGTAGCAGCGGCAGTGACTGAGCTGTTAATGGATATCCAACGTGAGCAGAAAACCACCTTGTTGTTCATCAGTCATGACTTAAGTGTCGTGCGGTATTTATCAGACCGTATCGTGGTAATGTATCTCGGGCAAATACTCGAACGAGGATCGACCGAGGAAATATTTTCGCCACCCTACCATCCCTATACGGAAGCGTTGTTGTCTGCGATTCCCATCGCTGATCCGAAAGTGACCAAGCGGGAGATTGTGCTCGAAGGCAATCTGCCCAGCGTGATGAACCCACCCAAAGGTTGCCCGTTTTGCACCCGCTGCCCACGTCATATCGGCGCCATCTGTGACAATGAAGTCCCTCCGGTGCAGCAAGTCAATGGTCGTCACTTTATTAAGTGTCATATATCGCTGGATGAGTTGGCGCAGGTCGAAGAGGTGATCCATGTACCCAGCAAGGCCGAGCGCCAGCAAACTGTACATCCGACGCAGTGATTTGGACAGTCAGGCCAGGTATCAAGGATTGGCCAGAACTAATTCGAACAGGCCTTGAATCTAAAACTGGTGTATTTAAGCGGGCTATCAAAGAGTTGATGGAGCAGAAACAGATTGAGTACACGATCCTTGAGAAACCCAATAGTCGCTTACAAAAATACCGTTTGAGTGACAAGGTCAGGAGTTGAGTGTGGCTCAGGTGTAGGTTTTGGTGGTTCGGTACGATAACGAAGGGTTGCCTTGTGCTACAATATTTAATAATGTAGCATCTTACATAAGGAGATGTCTTATGAAAGCAATATCCATACGAGATATGCGCAGTGATTTGGGCCATCTGGATCAATTGATTGAATCGGAAGGTGAAATCATTGTAACCAAACATGGCAACCCCATAGCCCGATTATTGCCTGTCCATGGCTCCCGAGAAATGCCTGATCACGCTTCACTACGCGCCCGGATGCCCGTATTGCTTCCGAGTGCACAGCTTGTGCGAAAAGATCGGGATGATCGCTGATGCCGGTTTATCTCGATACCAGCGCCTTGGCCAAGTGGTATCTGAATGAAGTTGGCAGCGATGTGTTTGTTGAATGGATCAAACAACAGGATGATGTGCATATCAGCAGCCTGACCGTGACGGAAATGCGTTGTCTGCTGGCTAGGCGAAAACGAATGGGTGAGATTTCCGCCGAACTGGAACAGCAAATATTTGCCACATTTACTGAAGATGTGGAACGCGGATTTTTATCCAGACAACCGCTTTTGGATCAGCACGCTCAGGCCGCCATCGGACTGATGGAACAATTGCCGCAGCATCCGTTACGAACGCTCGATGCCATGCATCTCGCTATTGCCAGAAGTATCGGAGTACAAACCATTGCCACATCCGATCATGTGATGGCATCTGCCGCCACGTCGCTGGAGATGGAAGTGATCCAGTTTGATTGATATCAACAGCTGGGGGCGCCTATGATAAACCTCGGTATCAAGCGCCCATCGATTTTGATTTGCCAATGGGCAAAAAGGGGACGCTTCCCATTAAAAGCAAACTCTACACTTCCTTTATTCACGAAAAACGTTTCGTCCCAGTCGTGGCTGTGGGGTTTACAGATCCCCTATCGGGGACTCTAAAATCCTGGGGTTCCAAGCACAGGTAGACATTCTTCAGGTCTACAGACGGTCGGAACATCAGGGCATTAATTGCAGCAGCTTTTGGGTCAGTTGGGCCGGTTCAAACGTACCGGAAAACTCCAGGACGATTCCGTTGGGCAGATGAACCCGGCAATCGTGTACAAGAGCAGATGCAGTGGCAACCTCTACCGGAACCAGAGACAGGGAAGCGGTTTCCCGCAAACGTTTCTTCCAGAAATACCACTGGCCAGAGCGAATACGCTGTCTGCGAAGATAGTCTGTGACAGAAAGGCCGCTGGCCGCTTGGGCGGCAAACTGCTCCTGCCAGTAGGCCGGTGTCGTGCGTTTTCGTTTCATGCGTCCTTTCCCTTGTCATTGAAGAGCTTCCGCGACGGTGCCATTACCTATCCGTCCTATGCAGTCAACGCCCCACATCGGAATCCCTGCGGCAATTGGGTCAGCTGGAACTACCCCGGGCGGCTGCAAAGCGAAGCGAAGGTTGAACAGAGGTACTGCACAGAAAAGACATTTCTCCTTTACAACGCAACCAAATTACGAATGTGTATGGCCATATTTGGATGTCGGCTTGCTGAGTCATCCGGTCCAGATTGCCTAGGAGGCTGCCCGAGAATAGGAGCTAAGCCGTGGCCTGATCTAATGTAAACCCTTGTTCCAGAAACAGCTGCAGACAGGCATCTGTGGCAGCGGCATCAAACTTCTCGCCGCGATAACGCTCGATTTCCGCAAGCGCTGCATCAATACCCAAACTGGGTCGATAGGGTCGATGAGATTGCATGGCCTCAACTACATCGGCAATAGCGACGATACGCGCTTCCAGACAGATTTCATCACCCTTGAGTCCCTGCGGATAGCCACTGCCATCCAGACGCTCGTGGTGTAGATAGATGATCTCTGCCACCGGCCAGGGGAATTTGACATCTTTCAGAATGTCGTAACCGGCTTGTGCATGAGTCTGGATATACTGGTATTCAAGATCACTCAATTTTGTCGGCTTTGCCAGAAGTTCTGCAGGCAAGACAATCTTGCCGATATCATGGATCGATGCGCCTATCCTCAGCCCCTCAATACGCTCCGCAGCCAGGCCCAGCTGTTGGCCGATGGCACGGGCCAGTCGTGAGACTCGCTGCTGGTGGCTGGCTGTGTAGGCATCACGAGAACCTACTGCTCTGGAAACAGCGACAACAGTGCCGATCAGACTTGACCTTACCTGCTCATGGCTTTGCTGCAGGGCTGTTGTTCTCTGCTGTCTAGCGCTGATATCAGCAATAAAAGCATTGAAGACCGTGTCGCCAGTAGAATGATCTGCAACGATGGACAACTCAACCGGGAAGGTATGACCATCGTGATGCAGGGCAGTGAGTTCGACATGTCGATTAAGAATTGAATCTTCACCGGTTGCCAGGTAGTGCTGCAAGCCCTTTTTATGAGCCTGCCGTAATTCCTCTGGAATAATGGTTTTGTCTAACAGTCTGCCAAGAGCCTCCTTGGTGCTCCAACCGAAAATAGCTTCAGCACGTGGGCTCCAGTCGGTGATGTGGCCGCTGGCATCGATGCTGACAAAGGCATCACGCGCTGTTTCAATAATCTGGCGGGTCTTTTGCTCTTTTTTCTGCAGTGCGCTCTCAAACTGCTTACGCTCGGTGATGTCGTGACAGGTGCCAAATAGTGTTACGGCTTTGCCATCTTCATAACTTATGCTGCCGTTAGTTTCCACCCAGATGACTTCCCCATCCTTGCAGACAAAGCGATATTCTTTGGGTGTCAGCTTCTTTCTTCCGGATGCAATACTTTTTTCCAGCCACTGCGTCACGCATAGCAGATCATCCGGATGATGGATAGCCTGATTGACTTTATCGTAATCAATTTCTTCCTTTTCAGGATACTTCAACAGATGGTGCATTCCCCTGGACCATGCAACATGGCCAGTCTGAATATCCCAGGTGAAATTCCCCATCCTGGCGATATACTGTGCAGAGACTAATTTGGCTTCACTCTTTTCCGATTCATGCAGCAGTTGTTCACGTTCACGTTCCAACTGTTTCAAATGTTCAATATTGCGGGTGCAGGATAGAATATGCGCTTTTCCATTCAGGGTGATTACGCTCGCCGACATCAAACCGGTTACGGTTGTCCCGTCTTTTAGGCAAAAGCGGGCTTCCAGATTTTCAACCCGACCTTCCTTTTTGAGTCCATCTACCAGTCGCTGACGGTCTTGCGGATTATCCCAGATATTGATTTCAATGGATGATTTTCCGATAACTTCTTCCCGGGAATAGCCGGTAATTGTGCTGAATCCCTGATTAATTTCAACATATATTCCGTCTTCCAGTCGATTGATATTAATGGAATCGGAGCTGGTGTGAAAAGCCAGGCGGAAGCGTTCCTCACTTTCGCGCAGGATATGTTCTGCCTGCTTGCGCTCGGTGATGTTCAGCAGGGTACCAACCGTCGCTGGTTTGCCCTGGTAGCTCATGACTGTGCCATGCACCTTGAGATCGAGAAGTTGACCGGATTTTGCAATACCCTGACATTCGAAGTGGGCACTGTAGGCCTCTCCGGTCAGGCGTTTCTTGATCTGCTCAGCCACGATCGGACGGCTTTGCTCCGTCAGAAAATCCATCACACTCATGCAACCGACAACCTCTTCGACTGCGTAACCTGAAGCATCCAGAAAGGCCTGATTCACATATTGAAAGACACTGTCCTGCACCACATAAACCGGCACGGGTAACGCATCGGCCAAGTTGTGGCTCTGCTCATTGAATTCCTGCAATGGTTTTAGTTTATCGTTCATGTGCTGTTTATGCTGATAATCCTAGAATCATCAGTTGAGCACCACAAAGAGTGCATTTGTGGTGGTGCAACGCAAGGCGCAACGACGCGGAATAGTTGTTCTATCTGCAAAACCAGTACTTGCCGGCATTTAATGCCGAGTTCAGTCATCCGGCACTGGAAACCGGCAGTGCTTTTGCGCCCTTGTCGGGTATTGATTTGGAGAGCTATTTGTGTGAGCACTACGAACGGGTTGTGGGCATAGCCCTAGACTTTTTCCGATGATAGGCTGATAAACAAAAAATGCCCCTATATAATACCCCATATATCAGGCGTCACGAAATACCCCTTATCCGCAGATTTTGCTAGTGGAGCTCGATGAATTTTCCGCCCAGCTGCACGCTGTTGCTCGATATGATTGATGGTGTTTTGCCGAGCCAGCTCATCAATTACCGGGCCCAGATCATTATTGAGTAAGCCCGGATCTCCGGTACTCAGTTCTGCCATGGCACCTTTGAGCATAGTGATCATGCCATCGGCGATATCCTCCTGCAGGTACAGCATACGCAGTGCGGAACAACGTTGGCAGGCGCTCTGAAAAGCCGAGATCACCACATCACGGAGTATAGAAGATAAAGGCCCTTTTCCCTAAAGTCCAGGTTCTTTGAACAGTCATGCTCTACACTTTTCGCCCCGATCGCTGCTAAATCTTACTGAATTCCACGGCCACTCCCAAAAAACCTACTTCTACACAGACACTTTCCGGCTATTCCTGACCATTAGGCAAGCCGTTAGCCTGT
>DRJH01000223.1 GCA_011052285.1 Gammaproteobacteria bacterium | reverse complement strand
GCTCTTGAGGACTTGGTCAAACGGGTTCAGCCACGCTTGATCACCATTGGTGGCAGTCTCAATTTATTTCCACACCCAGTTCGGGAAATACGCCAGATCGCCGATACCGTGGGAGCAAAAGTGCTTTTTGATGCGGCACATCAATGTGGTATGATCGCCGGCAGACAATGGCCCAATCCATTGCAGGAAGGTGCGCATTTGATGACCATGAGCACCTATAAAAGCCTGGGTGGATCTGCAGGTGGCCTGATCGTGAGCAATGAGCCCGATGTCGCCAAAAAGCTCGAAGCGATCGCTTTTCCGGGACTGACGGCAAATTTTGATGTGGCCAAATCTGCAGCCTTGGCGATCACCATGCTGGATTGGCAGGTCTTCGGGCAAGCCTACGCAGCGACCATGGTGGATACCGCACAAGCGCTGGCTGTGGCGCTCGATGCGGAAGGTGCACCGGTATTTACGACCAGCAGTGGTTTTACCAGCTCACACCAATTTGCCCTGCAGGCGGAAACCTATGGTGGGGGTCAACATGCGGCCAAAAAATTACGGAATGCCAATATCCTAAGTTGCGGTATCGGACTACCCGTGGCCCCGGTGGCAGCTGACATGAATGGCTTACGCTTCGGTACGCCTGAAATTGTTCGTCGGGGCATGTTGCCGGCAGATATGCAGCAACTTGCCAGCCTGGTGATACGGGCGCTGCAAGCGGAGGATGCTGCCACTATCGCAGCGGAAACGGCCCGTTTTCGCTGTCGTTTTCAAGGGCTGGCTTTTATTCGCCAGGCTTCGGAGTAAGCGCTCCGCTCTGTCGCGATCCACTGCTGGTAGAGCCAATTTCTCCGATTATGCAGAGTTGATCACTGACATCCTGCAACCGAAAGAGTAGGCTGTGCCAGGATGTCGGGGAGTGGTGCGGTGTGCAAACCTGGTCAATGTTAATGCACTCGTTAACCACCTTGGATACAGATTGGTGGGTAGTTGCGGCTTTAATTCTTAGTGCTTGATGAATCTCCGTTTTAAAGTAAACGGTAGATCTTTTAGATAATTCGCTCATAAAACCATACCTCTTTTACAAGTAGGGTAGCGCTATAACGTTGTAACGTTAAGACGTTTTTTTACAGGTTGCACAAACCTGAGAACCTGGACTACTTCAAAGGTGCTGCCAATGTGCAGCGTGTGCAGGCCTGGCGGGCTGCTCATCCCGGCTATTCCAAGTCCGCTGCTCAGCATCCACTCCCTGCAAGGTGACCCCGTCTACGGGACACTGCTTATGTTTATCTATGGTTTTGGGGCAGGACTGCCGCTGCTGCTGATTGGTCACGGCCTTGCGCGCTTGCAGCACGTCATTGCCGCACCCGGACACCAGCGGCGTATTCGTCAGCTATCCGGATTACTGCTGCTTGGGGTTGCTGTCTATATCATCTGGCTGGCATAGTGAATGTCAAAGCGAGGCAAGTAACCCAGGTCAGAACGACCTATGGTAGCACCGCTTTCTTTACAGAATGGCAGCAAAGGGACCCACACTCTCCCAAACAGCATAGATCGCCGATACCATGAAAATACCCTGTTCAAAAATTCTTGTTAATCGCTCGAAAAGGTCGCTTGATTAAACACCGAACCCTCCTGGTTTAACCGTCGTCAGCGCATAATGTGTCGTTCTGCCGCCACCCGGCAGCCGGGTGATGATTCCCCTGGCAAGCAGATCGGAAAGACCGCGACTGGCCGTTCTGTTGGAGCATTTGGTGATCGCTTCATACTTGCGGGTCGTTATGCCACCTTCAAAGCCCTTACGACCTTCAGCGAACACCCGCGCCACCACCCTGGCTTGCCGGTCATTCAACTGGTCACCGAAGGCTTCATAAAAGCGTGTCTTCGCCAGTACAAAATCCACTTCTTCCCGCGCGATTGTCTGCGCCTGGTTCACGACGTCGGAGAAGTAATCCAGCCAGGTGTTTATATCAAGGCTTCCGCGGCTCGCCGTCTCCAGTTGCTGATAATAGGATTTCTTGTCCGCCTCGATAGCCGTTGCAAGGCAGGCCATGGACGGATAGCCGAGGTACTGGGAAAGCGCATGATCAGCAATCGCCCTGCCGACCCGCCCATTACCATCATCGAAGGGATGAATCACTTCGAACCAGGGATGGGCAATACCTGCTCTGGCAATCCCCACTATCTTTTGATCTCCGCTCAAAGGGCTAGTCAGGTTGTACCAGCCGAGAAGCTTTGCCATTTCGTCTGGTACCCGAACCGCTGGCGGTGCCTCATAGTGAACCTTTTCCAGCCCGTAAGGCCCGCTCACGATTTGCATGGGCGAGGGGTCATTGCGGTACGCCCCACGTAGAATAGACGTATAGCGTTGCTCCGGAACAGCCATCGACTGCCACTTGCCCAGCAATTCATGCGACAGCGGGACCTGCCAGTTCTTGCGAACATCCACCAGCAGCGAGGCTGCCCCCGCTGCTTTCTGATCTGATGTATCAGGAAGCGTATCCGATGTGATCAACGAAAGCAGAGACGATCGGACCGATTCCCGATCCAGATTTTCACCTTCGATTGCGCTGGTTTTAATGGCCTCGGAAAGCAGCAAGTCGATCGTGGCGTCTTTCTGATAAGCCATCGGCAATGCCTCGAAGCGACCTGTCAGACGTTCTGAATTGATGCGAAAGGCCATATCCCGGTCTTCAAGCCTGTGCGGGTCGTAGCGAAAGCGAGGCCAGTCAGATTGTTGCCATATCCATCTCATGACGTGATTATAGCGTATATTCACGCCTATATATATAATATTATGGCGCGAATATGCGCTATAATCACGCCAATTTCTTTCATAAACTCCCGCCAGGGCAAGGAAATAAAAAAGAATCAATCTGCTTCCCCGGGGTTACAGGTAACCAGTCGTTGCTAACCAGTGCCAGCCATAAATCTTTAATGACGATGCCACACTCACTTCGGCACTGCTGGATCGCCTCTTGCACCATGCCCAAACCGTCGTCATCGAAGGCAAGAGTTATCGCATGAAAGAGATCATCGAAACCTGATTATCCTGGGGTGTCACCACCAAGCCGGCTGTGACACCCCGTTTTTTTGACCAACAATTTTAAACCGGCGGTTTTGATGTATTTTTACGTCGGCGCTGACATCACTCCACATCCCAAACGATCTCCGGCATCTTCTCGACGATTGTCGTTACTGGATCGAGAATGAAACCTATGATCCCGATGAAATCGCAACGCGGTTTCATCACCGCCCGGCATTGAGATTTACGATGAAAAATACGGCTTCAACGCAACATCGAAGGCCAAACATGTCAGGGCCTTTATAGAAGTACTCAAGTTTCACCGATTTTACCTGTCATGCATTTGCTGAAGGTCAGGCAACCATGCGCAGAAGAGTTGCGACAAAAGAATTTTTCCGAGGTTTGGGCTGTTCTGACCAAACCCCCCAAAATCCTCAGTGAGTGCCGCATTGGCGATCAATTTGCGGACATCCGAGAAGGCATAACTGGCTCGGCCTCGTACCTGATGACGCCGTGGTGGTTCAGACTGGACCCGATCAGCCCTATAACCCTGGAGCTCCCTTTTTATCCGTACATAAACCCATTCATTTTGCGCACATTTCTGTTGTGGACCGCTGCTGGTTTTGCCAGTTTACGGCGACCCCGGTTTCCACATCTGCCGGGGTTAGCAGTTCAGCACCTTTGATGATATCGGCCGCACGCTCGGCTACCATGATCGTCGGTGCATTGAGGTTGCCGTTGGGGATGCTCGGAAAGATCGAGGAATCCACGACCCGCAGGCCACGGATACCGTGGACCCGGGTTTGCGGGTCCACCACGGCCAGGGAATCTTCTCCCATGCGACAACTGCCGCATGGGTGGTAGGCGCTTTCTACGTTCTGGCGGATAAAGCGGTCAATTTCCAGGTCACTTTGAATGGTCTCGCCCGGTGCAATCTCTGGTCCACAATATTCCTGCATCGCCGCCTGGGCCATGATTTCGCGGGTTAGTCGTACACCGTCCCGAAAGCCTTGCCGATCGGACTCTTGTTGCAGGTAATTGAACAGAATCTGTGGTTTTTGTCGTACATCAGCCGATCGCGCTCTGATCCAGCCGCGACTGCGTGGTTTATTGTGCCCGACATGGACTTGAAAACCGTGGCCGTCAAAGGCAGCATTGCCGTCATAGCGCATGGCACCGGGCAGAAAATGGTACTGGATATCCGGCCATTGCAGGTCGGGTTTGGACCGGATGAAAGCGCAGGATTCAAAATGGTTAGTAGCACCAAGGCCTTTGTGGGTTAACAGCCAGCGAGTACCGATCAGCAGTTTGCGCCAGGGATTGAGTTGAGCATTGAGGGTAACGGGCTTTTTGCAGCGAAACTGAAAATAAAACTCCAGGTGATCCGCCAGATTTTCACCGACCCCGGGAAGCTCGTGGTGTAGCTCGATACCTGCTTTTTTGAGCACCCCGGCGGGGCCAATGCCCGACAATTGCAGCAGATGTGGAGAACCAATCGGTCCAGCCGAGACGATGACATCGCGACGGACGCGAGCGAAGACCTTACGGCCTGCATGCACATAGTCAACCCCGATCGTCTGATCACCCTCGATGCGGATTCTTTGGCACAAGGCACCACGGACCAGGCGTAGATTGGTCCTGCCCAGTGCGGGCCGCAGATAAGCATTGGCCGTTGACCAGCGAACGCCATTTTTTACCGTCATATGCATGGGGCCAAAGCCCTCCTGCAGGCGGCCGTTATAATCCGCGGTGTACAGATAACCGGCCTGCCGGCCGGCTTCGATGAAGGCTCGATACAGGGGGTTTTGCATTTCATTGCCATTATTCACAGCCAGTGGCCCGCCTTGATGGCGATAGGCATCGCTGGTAAATTTCCAGTCATCCGCCTTGCGAAAATAGGGTAGACAGTGTCGATAATCCCAGCCTTTGGCGCCGTGTTGTGCCCATTCATCAAAATCCAGGGCATGGCCGCGAACATAGACCATGCCGTTAATTGAGGAGGACCCACCGAGCACTTTGCCACGAGGGCAGTGCATGCGACGGCCGTCGAGCCCGGGTTCAGGTTCCGATTCGAAGAACCAGTTATAGCGTTTGCGGTTCATCGGTATCGACAGGGCGGTCGGCATCTGGATGAAGAGACTGCGATCACTGCCACCAAACTCGAGCAACAGCACCGACAGGTCAGGGTCTTCGCTAAGTCGGTTGGCCAGTACGCAACCGGCAGAACCGGCGCCGATGATGACATAGTCGAATTCATGTAGGTTCATTGGGGAGTGTGTGACTTCATTTCCGCAGTAGGTTCCCTATTCTCGGATAGCCTCCAGGAGGCTGTCCGAGAATAGGAGTCGTAGCGAGGGAAAGCAGATTTGAGGTCAATTTTTTCATGATTTGAGACGAATACTGGTTGTATTTAACGAGAATCAGGGAGAAATTGGACCAAATTCTGCTTTTCCGCAGTAGGTTCTCTATTCTCGGGCAGCCTCCTAGATAGTCCGGGAAAATATTTCGAGCCCGGTTGCGCTCTGCTCAGCGTGCTCCCGGGGCAGCAAGCGCTTGAGCCAGAATAGCAGGTTGGAGCGTAATTGTCGTATCATTCTTTACCTAAAATCCTTTACAATCGACACCAGCAAAACCAAAGCCCGCTTTTTCGCAGTAGGTTCTTTGTTCCCGGACAGGCTCCTATTGTTACAGTTGCAAGACTTCAACCGGCATTCAACAGCAGTGGATAGGAGGACTACCATGAAAGCAATGATTCGTTGTACAACGGCGCTGGCAACACTGGTGCTGGCAGGCAATTTGTATGCTGCCGACCCTGCGAGCTGTAAAACGGTGCGTTTTTCCGATGTTGGCTGGACCGACATCACCGCTACCACAGCGGCAACTTCGGTAGTTTTAACAGGGCTTGGATATACACCAAAGACCCAGATTCTTTCGGTCCCCGTTACCTACGCCAGTCTTAAAAACAAGGATATTGATGTCTTTCTCGGCAACTGGATGCCGACCATGGAAGGGGATATCAAGCCTTATCGGGAAAATGGTTCGGTGGAAACACTCAATATCAATTTGGAAGGTGCCAAATACACCCTGGCGGTGCCCGATTATGTGGCCGCAGCAGGGCTGAAAAGTTTTGCCGATATTGCCAAATTCAAGGACAAGCTGGATGGAAAAATCTATGGCATCGAGCCAGGCAATGACGGGAATCGGCTGATTCAGAGCATGATCGACAAGAATGCCTTTAACCTCAAAGGCTTCAAGTTGGTCGAGTCTTCAGAGCAGGGGATGTTGGCTCAGGTAGCTCGTGATGTGAAACGCAATAAATGGATCGTCTTCCTCGGTTGGGAGCCGCACCCGATGAACTCCAATTTCAAACTGACCTATCTCAGCGGAGGGGATGATTACTTCGGTCCGAATTATGGCGGTGCTACGGTCTATACCAATATCCGCAAGGGTTATGCGCAGAGTTGTCCTAATGTCGGCAAGCTATTGAAGAATCAGCGCTTTACCTTGGCCATGGAAAACGAGATTATGAAAGCGATCCTGGACGAGAAGAAGGACGCCGACAAGGCCGCCAGCGCATGGCTCAAGGCGCATCCTGCCACCCTGGCAGCCTGGCTCAAAGGCGTATCCACCTTCGATGGTAAAGACGGGTTGGCAGCGGTTACGTCCAGTCTCGGGCTGTAACGGCTACTGCAGAAATCCGCGAGGTGTGATCGCGTCTCGCGGCTAGTGGCGATACATGTTATGGACTGGTTAACCGATCACAAAATTCCGCTCGGTGACTGGATCAGCAGTTTCGTTGATTTTCTCAATACCCATGCGGCCGGATTTTTCGACCTTATATCCGAGGTCTTGCGTTACCTGATTGTCGGCATGGTCGAGATCATGCAGTGGTTTCATCCATTGCTACTGGTGGTAATGTTCGCAGCACTGGCCTGGTGGCTGCACCGTAGCTGGGTTCTGGCACTGGGCACGCTGTTGTCATTGTTACTGGTGATCAATCTGGGGTATTGGGAAGCGACGGTCGAAACCCTGGTGATGGTGCTGTTTGCAACCCTGGTTTGCCTGTTGGCGGGTGTACCGCTGGGGATTGCAGCGGCGCACCGGCCCTGGTTGTATACTGTGATACGGCCGGTGCTGGATTTAATGCAGACCATACCGACCTTCGTATACCTGATTCCCACCTTGATACTGTTTGGTCTGGGCGTTGTGCCAGGGCTGATTTCAACGGTGATCTTTGCTATTCCCGCACCGGTACGGCTGACTTATCTGGGTGTATCCTCTGTGCCCAAGCCATTGCTCGAAGCGGGCGAGGCTTTCGGTGCAACCCGTTCTCAGTTGTTATGGAAAATCGAACTACCCTGTGCGATGCCCACCATCATGGCCGGTGTTACCCAGTGCATCATGCTGTCGCTCTCGATGGTCGTGATCGCGGCTTTGGTCGGTGCCGATGGTTTGGGTAAGCCAGTGGTACGGGCCTTGAATACGGTGAATATTCAAAAAGGCTTTGAAGCAGGATTGGCGATCGTCATTATCGCCATTTTGTTGGATCGAATTTTCAAACGACCGGGTAAAAACACCCATAAAGAAAACTGAACCGATGGCAGTGGTTGAATTTTTTGAAGTGGATGTCATTTTCGGGCCCCGTCCGCAAGTTGCTCTGGCATTGCTTGATGCGGGTGAGGATCGGGCATCGATATTGGAGAAAACTGGGTCGGTAGTGGGTGTGGCGGGTGCCAGCCTGGCGGTACAAAAAGGGCAGATCTGTGTGCTGATGGGGTTATCGGGCTCCGGCAAGTCCTCGCTATTGCGTTGTGTCAATGGCCTCAATCAGGTCACGCGCGGCAAGTTGACGGTGCAACATGGTGAACAGACGATCAATGTTGTGCAATGTGGTGAGCGCACCTTGCGTGATCTGCGTAGCAAACGCATCGCCATGGTGTTTCAGCAATTTGGCCTGCTGCCCTGGCGTACAGTACGTGCCAATGTCGGCCTTGGTCTGGAATTGCGGGGCATGCCGAAGCTGGAAATCGATCGCATCGTGGATGAAAAATTGGCCTTGGTCCACCTCGAACAATGGGCCGAGAAATCCGTTGATGAGCTCTCCGGGGGTATGCAGCAACGCGTTGGCCTGGCCCGGGCGTTTGCGACCGATGCGGATATCTTGCTGATGGATGAACCCTTTTCCGCCCTTGATCCACTGATTCGTGATCACTTGCAGGATGAATTGCTGGAATTGCAGAGGGATCTTAGGAAAACGATTATTTTCGTCAGCCATGATCTGGATGAGGCCCTGAAGTTGGGTAATCATATTGTCATTATGGATAATGGACGTATTGTTCAGCAGGGCAAGGCAGAGGATATCGTGTTTCAGCCTGCGAATGAATACGTCCGCAAATTTGTTGCCAATATGAACCCTTTGCATGTGCTCTATGCTCGGGCCTTGATGCAGCCCTTGGCAGAGCTGAAAACATCGGGAACAAACCTCAGATTGGATGAGGAGCTTGAGTTGGAGCTTGATGATCAGAATATTCTGGTGCAGGCGCGACTGGCAGGAAATCCCTGTCAAATCGTGCCTATAGGAGAGCTTGTGGCAGGCCAGCCATTACAGAACAGGGTAGTTGCAGCAGATAGTGATACCGATATGCGTAGTCTGGTAGCGGCACGGCGTCAGTTGGCACAACCGATTCTGGTTATGGAGGGTGGGCGACTACTGGGTGTCATCGGGGAACCGCAGTTGCTTGACGGCTTGTTACGTCAGGGTAGTCAGGACACTTAGGAGCCCGCGCTTGAAAAGGGGCTAATGAAAACAATTCTGTTTCTGTCCAAGGGGGAGGCATCCGTGTCTACCCGGTATCGAGCCATCGGCTATTTCCCCTTCCTCAAACAGCATGGATGGACACCGCAGCATCTACGATTGTCCAGGAGTTTGCACGGAAAAATAGCACTACTGCGGGCAGCTGAAAAAGCAGCAGTCGTGGTCGTCCTGCGTCATGGTCTATCATTTCCTTTTCTGCAGTTGCTGCGCCGGGCTGCGCGCAAGCTGATATTTGATTTCGATGATGCCATTTTCCTTGCATCCGATGGCAAACCGTCTGCCGTTAGAATGCGCCGCTTTATGCGCACTGTGGTGCTTGCAGACGGCATTCTGGCGGGTAATCGTTATCTGGCAGAAAAGGCCAGACAGGTCAATCCGCATACCGTGCTTTTGCCAACGTCAGTGGATATCGACCGCTATGCCGGGACTACTACCAAAGCTGGTGAATTCGTCGACCTGGTCTGGATCGGTAGCCGTTCGACCTACAAATATCTACACTCT
Organism: Gammaproteobacteria bacterium; assembly: GCA_011052285.1. Lineage (GTDB taxonomy): Bacteria > Pseudomonadota > Gammaproteobacteria > Arenicellales > DRJH01 > DRJH01. The sequence goes on along the minus strand of DRJH01000223.1, from coordinate 14,446 downwards.
ATTCTGCCGATTCTGGAGCAGATGTCACACGCGGAACCCCAATTGCGATTGAAAGTCATCGCCGATATTACAATTTCCTCAAGTCATCTGCCGGTTCTTTCGCTGCCCTGGCAGGAGGCTTCTGAGGTAACTGCATTGCAATCGGCAAATATTGGTATTGCCCCGATGTATGATGATCCCTGGACCCGTGGTAAGTGCGCCCTTAAGGTATTGCAATATATGGCCAGTCACCTGCCAGTGATTTCTTCACCAGTTGGAGCGAATGCAGAAATTATCCAGAATGGACAAACCGGCTACCTGGCGACCACATCACAGGAGTGGCAGTCGGCGATTACCACACTGCTCGCATCCCCTTCCCTGCGGGAGCAAATGGGGCAGTCGGGGTATACACTCTGCAAGGAACGGTATTCCCAGCGAAGTTGTGCATCCACCCTGATGTCGGCCCTCGATGCTTGGTGATTACAAGGTTTTGCTCATTCTCTTTTATTTTGCATGGAGCAATATGGGAACCGTATTGAGTGGATGGTTAATGTTTCGTCGTGGTATTGAGTTGATCGACCATTTCCCGGATCTGTTGCGTCGTACTGCATTGCAGGATATTGCTGGCCGACTTCTCCAATTTTCGGGTATCACTATCCAGAATGATTTTCTTGACTTCCATGAGGCGGGCAGGCTCCATACTAAAAATACGTAGACCCATGCCCAGCAGCAGCCGGGTGTAGTTGGTATCTCCGGCCATTTCTCCACACATCGAGACCGGTATGCCGGCAGATTTTCCCGCTTTCAGGATACCATTGATCAAACGCAGCACAGCAGGATGCAGGGGGTCGTAGAGGTAATTAACCCGATCATCAATGCGGTCGATGGCCAGAGTGTACTGAATCAGGTCGTTGGTGCCGATCGAAAGGAAATCCAGGTGCCGGGCAAATAAGTCGGCGGCCACAGCTGCGGCCGGGACCTCAATCATGCCACCGATCGGTATTTCAGTATCAAATGGAATACCCTTGCGGCGAAATTCCGTTTTGATTTCCAAGATCAACTCCAGCACTTGTTCAAGTTCATCGAGGCTGGAGAGCATGGGAATCATGATCGCCACCGGGCCGAAAGCGGAAGCTTTGAGGATGGCGCGCAATTGTGGCAAGAACAGCTCCGGGTTGTTCAGACACAGGCGAATAGCGCGCATACCCAGTGCCGGATTAGTGACATTTTCCAGCATGCTGCCATTGGAGGCTTGTTTGTCCACGCCAAGGTCGAGGGTGCGGATTGTGATGGGCTGCTTAAGCGTTTTTACTATATTCACATAAGCCTGGAACTGTTCCTCTTCTGAGGGAGGTTGCTCCCGGTTCATGTAAATAAATTCAGTGCGAAACAGACCGACAGCCTTCGAGCCACATTTTTTGATGGTAGGCAGATTATCGGGCAGATCAATGTTGACCTGCAATTCCACCGATTGGTTATCCCGGGTTCTTCCAGGTTGTGCTCGTAGTGTTTCAAGCACTTCCCGGCGGCGACGAATACGTCTTTTGCGTTGGTGGTACTCCTGCAGAATCTCTTCGCTGGGGTCAACAATCAGAACCCCTCGTTTGCCATCCACAATCAGCATTTCACCGTTTCCAACAAACCGGGTGGCTTCGTGGAGGCCAACTATAGCCGGGATTTTCAGGCTTCTGGCTAAAATTGCAGTATGTGAGATAGGACCACCGAGGTTGGTGATAAAGCCGTTCATTTGCCGGTCTCGGAACAGCACCGTGTCTGATGGCGTCAAGTCATGGGTGACCACAACTTTGCCTTCGAGGCCCTCGGCGACCCGTTCCCTGGTCTCGTCCGGCTCCATCATCAGTTCGCCTTCGATACGGCGGATGATTTGTTCGATATCGGCTTTTTTACTTCGTAGATAGGTGTCCTCCATTTGATCGAAAACCTCGATCAGGGCGTTGGCATGAATCTTCAGGGCCTGTTCAGCATTGATAAGCCGTTCACGAATCGTGGCGATCGGAGCCTGAGAGATTACCGGGTCTTGCAGTATCAGCAGATGGGCATGAATGAATGTCGCCAGTTCAGATGGGGAGCCGGCAGGAAGCTCACTTTGTACCCTCAGGATTTGGTGCTTGGTGCTTTCAATGGCTTTGATAAATCGATCAACTTCTGCATCTGCTTCATCTTTGCTGATGTTGAACTCAGGCAATTCTCGCAAACTGTGATCAAGGATCAGGGCCTGGCCGATGGCAATACCCGAGCCGATGCCGGCACCGTGCAGGGTCAGCATGAGTAAGTGCCCTGCAGGATTCGGCTACGGTAAAGAACAGTGAAACAGCGCAATGAATCAGTCACTGATTTTTCAGCCCCCCTCGTCGAAGTACTCGGTAAAGAGTTCTTCAATCGCCAGCATCGCAGCGTTTTCATCTTCACCGGATGCAGTAATCTCGACCGTGGTGCCACAGGTGGCGGCCAGCATCATGATTCCCATGATACTTTTTGCATCCACCTTGTGTTCGTTGGCGGTAATACAGATCGTGCTGGAAAACCCGGATGCGGTGCTGACCAGCTTGGCCGCTGCACGGGCATGCAATCCCAGTTGATTGATGACGGTCAGTTGTTGTTTTATCATGGTACAACAATCTGGTTATTCAGCTCCCGGTGCCGGAGTTGTACGTTATGTCCATGAGTAGTAAAGTAATTGGCGAGTTTTTGGGCGAGATAAACAGAGCGGTGTTTGCCGCCGGTACAACCGATGGCGACGGTAACGTAACTGCGTCCTTCCTGTGTGAAGGCGGGTAGCCAGCGTGCAAAAAATTTACTGATATCTTCAAACATTTCCAGTACTTCAGGTTGGGCAGACAAATAATCTTTGACCGCCGTATCCTGTCCGGTCAGGTCGCGAAGTTCCTCATGCCAGTAGGGGTTGGGTAGGCAGCGGACGTCAAACAGGTAATCCGCGTCGATAGGTGGGCCGTATTTGAAGCCAAAAGATTCTACCAGAACTACTGGAGTAGCAGATTCATGCCCCCCCGCAGCATCCTTGATCAAGCGTCGTAACTCATGGGGTGTGGTCAGCGAGGTGTCAAAATGCAGGCTGGCTTTGTCAGCCACCTCGGCCAGCAAGGTTTTTTCCTGGCGAATGCCTTCCAGTAAAGAAGTGTGAGCATCGGTAAGCGGGTGTTTGCGGCGGGTTTCGCTGAAACGCTTGATAAGCACCTCTTCACTGGCATGGAGAAACAGAATTCTGCAGTCAATGCCGCTGTTTAGCAGCCGGTCCAGAGCTGTGGGCAGTTGCTTAAGAAACTGTTTGTTGCGTGAATCGATGCTGACTGCAGCACCCTGGTGCAGACTGTGTAGCGAGGGGGCATCATGCAGGATTTTTGCAAAGTCTGTCAGCAAGACCGCGGGCAGGTTATCGACACAATAGTAGCCAATATCTTCGAGGGCTTGTAAGGCCAGACTTTTCCCCGACCCGGACAAACCGCTGATGATTTCGATATTCATGGACCGTCGACTGGGTCCCGGGGGGTGTCGTCAACAGGCAGATTCAACAGGGTATGGGCATGTAGGCTATCGGGAGCGGCTAGCAGCGCTTCGCGGAAGCTGGATTCGCTGAAAAGTTCAGCCAGTTTGGCCACCAGTTTCAGATAATCATCGCTGGATTCGGCGGGGACCAGTAAAGCACAGGCGATCTGTACCTCCTCGGTTTCTTCGAAGTAAATCGGGGTGTCGAGAATGATCAAAGCGCCGATCGGTTGCTCAAGGTCACTGATTCGGGTATGTGGTAAAGCAACCCCTTGGCCGAGTACCGTACTGCCGAGTCGCTCACGGTCGAGTAGTCCTCGGAATACCGTGGCTTTGTCGATCACTCTGCCGGCATTCGCCAGTAACTCGGCGAGCTCTTCGAGCAGCCGTTTTTTGCTACCTGCCTGCAGTCCTACAACAACCCTCGAAGGGGTAATAATATTCGTCAGGGGCAGTTCATTTTCCACAGTAGAGTTTTCAGACATCGACAGTGAAACGCTATTGCAGGGGTTGATCTTTCAATGCACCGCCTGCCTGGTGATGATTGTGGCCTTTATCTTTGTATTTGAGAACTTGTCGATTGAGCCGGGAGGCCAACATATCAATCGCATCGTACATGCTGCCCGCGGTAGCGTTGGCGTGAATGGGTGAACCTTTAGTGAGGATTTTTGCATCAGCTTGATGACGCAATTTTTCTACCTGCAAGATGACTGAACTTTTCATGATTCCATCAAAATGACGGCTTATTTTGCTGAAGCGTTCTTCCACATAGCTACGAAGTGCATCGGTGATTTCAATATTTTGACCACTGATATTGATTTCCATATGGGTCTCCTTTTGTAGTACACATGAACCAGATAATGGGCCGAAAACCGATGTTCAAGTGGTTGGCGGTAATATTTATAGTGTTGTACGCTGGTTTGAAGGGGGGATATTCATGGATTCACGATATTTCGCTACTGTGCGTCTGGCAATCTGGACCCCCTGTTCTGCAAGAAGTTGCGTGATTTTATGATCGCTTAATGGGTGATTTGACGCTTCACTGGAGATCATTCGGCGAATTTGGGCGCGAATTGCAGTGGCCGATCGAGTACCTCCTTCGCTGGTACTGACGTGGCTGGAGAAGAAGAATTTTAGCTCGAAAATTCCCTGTGAAGTTAGCATGTACTTCTGTGTAGTGGCTCGTGAGATGGTGGATTCATGCAGGTCCAGCGCTTCGGCAACGGTTCGCAGTACCAGCGGATGCATGGCTTCTTCACCATGCTCAAAAAAATCCTGTTGATGATCAATGATTTTCTGGGAAACCCGCAGCAGGGTGTCATTGCGGTTTTCAACACTTTTGATAAACCAGCGAGCTTCCTGCAGTTGTTGCTGCAGATAGTGGTTGGTATCTGAGTTTTCACCGCGGCGAATCAGTTCTTTGTACTGCTGATGAATCCGCAGCCGAGGGGCTATCTCACCGTTCAGTTCCGCCCGCCATACGCCATTGCGTTTGCGGGTAGTGACGTCCGGGATAATGTACTGGGTATTGGTGTTACTGAACACAGAGCCAGGACGCGGTTGCAGTGACTGGATTTGTTCAACCAGTAGTTGCAGGACATCGGTTTTGATTTGTAGTTTTTTTTTGATTTTGTGGTATTGCCTGGCACCAAGTTCGGTTAGAAAATCAGCAATCAGTTGTTGGCATAACTCCAGCCTGGGTGTGTTTGGCGACAGAATTTCCAGTTGTAAAAGCAGGCATTCGCGTAAATCACGGGCAGCCACACCCGGAGGGTCGAATTGCTGAATACTTTTCAGTACTTGTAGTACCTGATCGCTAGATGTCTGTAGCCCGTCTTCCCGTAACAAACCGGTGAGTGTTGCGAGATCACAATCCAGATAGCCATCCATGTTGATGCTGTCGATGATATAGCTGGCAATCTGTTGTTGTGGTGCGGTGTATGCGGACATATGCATTTGCCACAACAGATGATCCTTTAGCGTGGTTGGCGAACTGTTTCTGGCATCCAGTTCGAAGACTGTTGAACGGTCGGTATGCTGGCGTGTTCCCGGTGCAATCAGTGAGTCGCTAGGCCCTTCCCATTCCTGAGCAGCCACACCCGGGTCTGCCGGGGCATCGCTGGCCATTTGTACATCCGTTGCTTTGTCTTCCAGCAATGCGTCCGGCTCGTTGTTGTTTGCAGTGCTTACAGCTGGCTCGGTGCCCGTCTGAGTTGCGCCTGTTTCTTCCAGTAAGGGGTTGGATTCAAGGGCTTCATTGACTTCAGTGCGCAGATCCAGTGCAGAAAGTTGCAGCAGGCGAATGGCCTGTTGCAATTGCGGGGTCATGGCCAGTCGTTGGCCCAGCCTGAGCTCCAAACTTTGTTTCATTGCTGCCATAATAGTGACTTACAGCCTAAAGTCCTCACCAAGGTATACTTTTCGTACATCGCTGTGATTGATCAGTTCCTGGGGGGTGCCAGTGGCGAAGATGCCACCATTGGCGAGAATATAGGCTCGGTCACAGATGCCTAGAGTTTCCCTGACATTATGATCGGTGATCAGTATGCCGATACCCATCCCGCACAATTGGGCGATGATTTCCTGGATATCACCCACAGAAATTGGATCTATACCCGCAAACGGCTCATCAAGCAGGATAAAAATAGGTTCCATAGCCAAGGCACGGGCAATTTCGACCCGACGACGTTCTCCACCAGAAAGACTGGTACCGATTGCCTCACGCTTGTGGGCGATACCGAATTCGTCCAGCAGCAGTTCCAGTCGATTTTCCCGCTCCAGGTTATCCAGGTCTGATCGGATCTGTAGGATTGCCATGATATTATCTTCAACGGAAAGTTTTCTGAAGATGGAAGGCTCCTGGGGTAAATAGCCAACCCCAAGACGTGCTCTCTCATGCATGGCCATGTGACTGATATCGGTCTCGTCCAAAAAGATATGCCCGTTGTCACTACGGATCAGGCCGACAATCATATAAAAACAGGTGGTTTTCCCGGCACCATTTGGCCCAAGAAGGCCGACCACTTCACCGCTCGTTACTTGAATGTCAACGTTGTCGACGACCTGGTAGTTTTTATAACGTTTGCACAGGCCGACCGTTGCCAGGGTGCTCACTGTGTATGTTTTCCACTGCCGGTCGGGCTATTTTTTTTCTTGGGTGTAAAGGTCATGTGTGGTCTGCCGGACTTTTTCCTGCTTATTTGTTGTTTTTTGCGGCCAGATATCTTGGAGCCAGGTTTTTTCGTGGTGGGTTTCATGGCCCCGGGTTGGACCACCGTTTTCGTGTTACCCAGCACCTTCATCTTGTCCGTTTCCATGTTGTAGGTAATTTTTTTTCCAGAAATCGTTGACCCATCCTGTGTGATGCTGGCTTTCCCTTTGAGAATAACCAGGTTTTTGTTCTGATAGATTTCGATTTTGAGTGCCTTGCCAATGACGTCCGCATCCTTGCCGTCCGGACGTTGTCTAAACACCGCTCGTTTGCCCCAGGCGAAGCCTTTGTCAAGGGAGCCATTTTTCAGGTACAGCTCGACCTTGTCTGCCGTGAGCTTCATGGAACCTTGTTTCGCCTTGACTTTGCCGGTGTAAATGCGGGAACCATTGCGAAAATCCATTTCAATTTCTCTGGCATCGACCACCATGGGCTGATTCCTGTCTGATTTCAGTGCCTGAGAAATGGGACTTATCAGCCATAGCAATATCAGCACGAGCAGCCGCCAGCGTGACAGGGCTTGAGCGGATGGTTTTGTGACAGCACGTAGCATGTGAGGTCCTTAGCTTGATTTCTTAGGTTCGAGGTAGATGCGCAATTTCTCGGAATGCTGAATTCCACCCGTTGTATTTTTGTTCTGGCCCTGGATGACCCTGACATTGCCGGTTAGCAGTATCTCTTCACCGTTACCGGATAGCCAGCCGGATTCAGCGTAAATGTGTCGGGGTGGCAGTCCTTTTTGATACTGAATCAAGTGCGGTACATCCAGCAATGCGGTGTTGTCATCTTGATAATGGGCCATTCTTTTTGCTTCCAGTAGATAGGTGCGGGTATTTTTTTCGTTCATGCCGATGGCGGTAAAATTTTCCACATAATAATCCGGTTCATGGCTGAGGGTTTTTGTCAGCGGAGGCGGGGTATCTTCCAAAATTCCGAACTGTAGCCACAGCGAGACCAGGCCAAGCACGGACAACAACAGGGCAAGTCCAATTTTTTCGGCCATACGCATAATGTGTCAGACGGACTCCGGGTTTTGCTGTGGTATCAGATGCTCTATTACTATAGCAGCCAGCAAGTCGTGGGCATACAGTAACAGGTCACAAACTTCTCGTACCGCACCCTGACCTCCCCGATTGTGGGTTTGCCAGTGACAGCAGGCCTTGAGAGAAAAGTGGCCATCTGCCACAGTGATCGCCAGGCCGGCCTGGCGCAATATCGGCAAATCGAGGAGGTCGTCACCGACATAACAGACCTCATCGGCACGGACCCCGCAGGTTTTCATCAATTCCTGGAGTGCTGTGGCTTTATCACTGCGAGCGGACAGGTAGTGAGGAATACCCAGCTCCCTGACCCTGCAGGCCACTGCAGCGGATTGTCTGGCGCTGATCAGGGCAACAGGGATCCCAGCGCTGATCAGAGTTTTAATGCCGTGGCCGTCACGGACATGAAAGCATTTGCTTTCTTCACCCTTGTCGTTGATACATAGTCTGCCGTCGGTCAAAACGCCATCGACATCCAGTCCCAGCAAGCGGATATTTCGGGCCTTTCGTAACAGTTCCTGATCAAGCTGACTGTACATCGGGTCAATGAGATCATGCATAGGTAGCCTCCTAGACAACGCCTGCCTGGATCAGGTCATGCATATTGACCGCTCCGGTTACTTGTTGTTGATCATCGAGCACGAATAAACCGTTAATGGAATGGGTGCGCATCAACGGCACCAGTTCGGCGGCCAGAATGTCACTACGGGTTGTGATGGGATTGACCGTCATCAGATCTTCCACAGAACAGGCGTAGATATCGACATTCTGGTTCAGACCACGGCGTAGATCCCCATCGGTGAAAATCCCTACCAGCTGCCCTGCCTTGATGACTCCGGTCATACCCAGACCTTTGCTGGTCATTTCCAGCAAGGCCTCAGAAAGCCCTTCATGACTTTGCACCAAGGGAATTTCAGCACCGGTGTGCATAATGTCGTTGGCATAGAGTAATAAACGACGACCCAGTACTCCACCTGGATGAGAACGGGCAAAATCCTGACGGGTGAAGCCACGCATACCCAGTAATGTTACCGCCAATGCATCACCAACCGCCAGGGCCACCGTGGTACTGGAAGTGGGTGCCAGATTGAGTGGACAGGCTTCTTTGCTGACGGCAACATCCAGATGGATATCCGCCAGACGACTTAGCGTTGAATCCAGGCGGCCGGTCAGGGCAATCAATTTTACGCCCATACGTTTGACAATGGGAAGAATCGTCAGTATCTCCGGTGTTTCTCCTGAATTGGACAGCGCCAGAATCAGATCTTTGGGTGTGATCATGCCGATATCACCGTGACTGGCCTCACCGGGGTGAATAAAAAAGGCCGGGGTTCCGGTACTCGCCAACGTAGAGGCAATTTTGCCACCGATGTGGCCTGATTTTCCCATGCCCATGACCACGATGCGCCCTTGGCATTGCAGGAGTAACTCACAGGCATCACCGAAATTCTGGTCGAGACGCTGCGCCGCAACATGCAGCGCAGCAGCTTCGGTTTCGAGGATAAGTCGACCTTGTTCGACAAACGTTACACCAGATTGCTTAGATTGCAAGGGCAGGCCTTTGGCAGTGAATAGGAACACACCGGCGAAGTATAACAAAGCACCAGAGGGTGAAAATGGCTTATTACAATGCCTGTGTGACCACGATGACAAGGTATGCGACATAACAGGTCACCAAAATCAGCCCATGTAGTGCGGTGATACGGGTAGCCTTTCTTTTCATCAAAATTACTAACGCTAATGGCAAGCTTAAGGCCAGCATCGTTGTCATATCCCGAAACAACAGCTGTGGATTGATTTGAGCGGGTTGGATAATTCCCGCCAGGCCAATTACCCCCAGCATATTGAAATTGTTCGAACCGATGATATTGCCGATGGCAAGATCGGTTTCGCCACGGCGGGCACTGGCCGTGGTGGTGGCTACTTCTGGCAGGCTGGTGCCGATAGCAACGATAGTCAGGCCAATGGTGGTGTCGCTGAGGCCAAACCAAAGGGCAAGTTTGACCGCGCCCCAGACGAGAAGATGGGCACTAAGCAGCAGAACAATAAGCCCGAGTATCACCCATGAGATGGCAACAGTCGTTTTAACCTCATGAGAAAGCTCCTGATCGTACTCTGTGGATAAGGAGTCAATAGATGAGCGCTCTTTCAGACCCAGCGTCACACTCCAGCCGATCAGGGCCAACAGGCCAGCAAACAACAGCAGTCCATCGGCTCTTGAAAGCTGCAAATCCCACATCAGGGCAAATACCACAAGCATCACCAGCAGCATGACGGGATACTCACGGCGTAGTATGGTCGAGCGTATGGTCATCGGTGAGATCATTGCCGCACTGCCCAACACCAGGGCTGTGTTAGCGATATTTGAGCCCACGGCATTGCCTAACGCCAGGCCGGTAGCACCATCCATAGCGGCTTGTGCAGAGACAAATAACTCCGGTGCTGAGGTGCCAAAACCGACAACCGTGAGGCCGATGATGAGTGGGGAAACCCCCAGATTGCGAGCCAGCGCAGCGGCGCCGTAGACGAAGCGATCCGCACTCCATGCGAGTAGAACCAGGCCGCAGATTACGGCGAGTAATGGTAGCAGGTTGGACATTTTGGATGGATTTCTGATACGGCAGGGTCTTGTTGTTCGGGCCGCAAAGCATGACACAACAGACTGCATAGTGCCAGTTCGAGAGTCCCGTCTGTCAGAAAAATGTGGCAAGCGAAGAGCTTGCAGTTGATACTTTAGGGCTGTACTGGTACAAATACGTGAGCTAGAGAGTCAGCAGCCTCCGCTAAATCGGACGGGATCTTAAACGGGCAGCCAGTATAATGAAACATAGTGTGGAGATAGGAGGTGGCGTGGCAGAAACTGTATCTGGCGATAGTGAAAATTTTGTGGATTTGCGCGACCTGAGCTTTTGCTATGGTAGCCGGGTCATTTTTGACCATTTTTCCTTGCAGGTTCCCCGTGGTAAAGTGACGGTTATTATGGGGCCGAGTGGTTGTGGAAAATCCACACTGTTGGGTTTTATCGGTGGCCGGCAACGCCCGCAGAGTGGAAAAGTGATCGTAAACGGTAGACAAGTCAATGGTTTGGCCAAGCGGGATCTTTATGAGTTGCGCAAGAGCATGGGTATGATGTTTCAAAACAGTGCGCTATTAACCGATTTGGATGTGTTCGACAATGTGGCATTTCCGTTGCGTACCCATACGGATTTACCGGCGACGCTGATTCGCAAACTAGTGCTGATGAAATTGCAGCAGGTGGGTTTGCGTGGTGCTCGCCATCTGCTGCCGGCAGAGCTATCCGGGGGCATGACCCGGCGTGTGGCACTGGCGCGTGCTGTGGTGTTGGATCCATTGATGGTGATGTATGATGAACCATTTACCGGGTTGGATCCGGTATCGATGGGGGTCATTGTCAAACTGATTCGGGAATTGAACGATAGTTTGTGTATGACCTCAGTGGTAGTGACACATGATGTTCCCGAAGGACTCAGTATTGCAGACCGGGTCTATTTGCTCGGTGCTGGTAATGTGGTAGCCAGTGGTGATCCTGACTATATGAGAACATTTGATCATCCTGTGGTTCGACAGTTTATCGATGGCTTACCTGATGGGCCCGTAGCCTATCACTACCCGGCTGAAGATTATCGCCAGGAATTGCTCGGGAGAGCGCAACCTTGAATATGCTGGCCAGTCTCGGCGCCCGGCTGCTGTCTTTCCTACACAGAATGGGTTGTGCTTTCGTTTTTTTTCTCAATTCCCTGCGTGCCTTGTTGTCGGTTTTTGGCCACTTTTCACTGCTTATCAAACAACTTTACGCAGTCGGGGTACTAACGCTGTTGATTATCCTGGTATCAGGGCTGTTTGTGGGTATGGTATTGGGTTTTCAGGGCTACAACACGTTGGTGGATTTTGGGGCCGAGTCCTCACTGGGCCTGATGGTGGCACTTAGCCTGACACGTGAATTGGGGCCGGTACTTGCGGCCTTGTTATTTGCCGGTCGTGCCGGTTCGGCACTGACTGCAGAGATCGGGTTGATGAAGGCTACCGAGCAACTGGCGGCCATGGAAATGATGGCGGTAGATCCCTTCGAGCAGGTCATTGCACCGCGTTTACTGGCCGGGATTATTGCTATGCCATTGCTGGCGGCTTTGTTCACAGTTATGGGGGTGTACGGTGGTTATCTGGTTGGTGTTCTGCAGCTGGGTGTGGACAGTGGAGTGTTCCTTTCTTCCATGCAGCATGGGGTGGATTTCTATGATGATATCGTCACTGGTGTTATCAAGAGCGGTGTTTTTGGCGTTACTATCACCTGGATTGCAGTCTACGAAGGTTATGATGCGGTACCCACTTCTGAGGGTGTAGCCAAAGCCACGACTCGAACTGTGGTGTCGGCTTCGTTGGCTATACTGGGGCTGGATTATCTATTGACAGCAATGATGTTTGGAGGGGCATAAGATGGGAAACAGGGCAGTCGAGATTGTAGTGGGCTTGTTTGTAGCTACGGGCCTGGCGGCGCTTGTGGTGCTGGCCTTTCGGGTTGGCAACCTCGGATCCCAGAGTGATGGGCCGAACTATACGGTAATCGCTTATTTTGACAATATTGGCGGACTTACCGTCAAAGCACCCGTGACACTGGCCGGTGTGCGAATCGGTAGGGTCACAAACATCGATATTGACAAGGAAAATTATCGTGCCAGAGTGGAACTTTCCATTCAAAAAAGGATCGATAATTTACCAATAGACTCAAGTGCGGCCATCTTGACGTCTGGATTGTTAGGTGCCAAGTATGTCGGTCTTGAACCCGGCGCGGAAGACAGTAATTTAAAACAGGGCTCGGAAATCACCTTGACCCAGTCAGCCATAGTGCTGGAAAACCTGATCGGGCAATTTCTTTATAACCAGGCTGATGGGAAGAAAAAATGAATACTCTGCTGAAATGGACCATGCTATCGTTATTCCTGTTACCAGCCTACCCGGCTGCTGCGGCACTAACTCCTGCGCAGCTGGTTGCAGCGACTGCAGACACGCTGCTAAAAGAGCTGACCGCAAAACGCGCAGAGCTGGAACAGGATCACAGCAAGCTGTATGCGTTGGTGGAGGAGCGGGTATTGCCGCTCTTTGATTTCACCCGGATGTCCAAGCTGGTGCTGGCGCGTAACTGGCGTAAAGCCAGTAAGCGGCAGCGTACTGATTTTACCTTGCAGTTTAAGAACTTGCTGGTCAGAACTTATTCCACAGCACTGTTCAATTACACCGGGCAGAAAATCAAATATTTACCCGTCCGTAAGAAAAAGGGCAGCAAGCGAGTTGTGGTGCGTAGTCAAATAATGCAGGACAGTGGCGGCAGTTTGCCGATCAATTATTCGTTGATTCAAAATCGTGATCGGTCCTGGAAAATATATGATGTTGCCGTTGATGGGGTGAGCCTGGTAACTAACTATCGTACCAGCTATAACAGAATTATTGGTCAGCAGGGGATGGATACATTGATTTCCATGCTAAAGGAAAAAAGTACCCAGCAATGACTGTTGAAGGCAATACTGGGCCCGCAGTTGCAGATGTCACTATTGCAGGCAACCTTGGTTTTACAGAGGTTGCCCGCCTGTGGCAACAAACAAAACCACCTTTTCAAGCGGGTGCCACGGTGCGTATTGATCTTGGTGGTGTAACGGGCTCCGGCAGTGCTGCGCTGGCTTTGTTGCTGCAGTGGTTCGAACAGGCCAGGGAGCAGCACGCCGTACTTACTCTGCAGTCAATTCCGGAACAGTTAATGGCATTGATTCACGCCAACGAGCTTGATTTTTTGTTGGACTGACCCGATCTTGGGCTGTGGGATCAGTGAATCGAATGCAGCAGGAGAGAAGATGGTCAGTCCGGATGATATTAAACGGTGGATAGAAGCGGGATTGCCCGGTTCGCTAGTGGATTGTCAGGGCGATGGACGACATTTTGAGGCACGGGTGATCTGGGAAGGGTTCGCAGGCAAGAGCAAGGTACAACAGCATCAGGCTGTTTATGGTGCCTTGGGTGATAAAATGCACCAAGACATCCATGCTTTATCGTTGCATACGGCCATTGCATAGCGGATCGTTCCAGCAACCCCCTGATCTGCCGGTCACCAAATCCACAGTTAGCGGAAGCTGCTGGTATTTTATTTTATTGGTCGATGTTTTGGACAGGCTTCTAGGACAGGCTTCTAGGACAGAGATAACAGGAGAAAGCAAAAATGAGTGTACAGGAACGCATTCAATCGGTGGTGGACAGCAAGCCTGTTCTATTGTTTATGAAGGGCTCTCCACAATTTCCACAATGTGGATTTTCCGGCCGGGCAGTACAGATACTACAGGCTTGTGGAGCGGATTTCGGATCTTTCGATGTGTTGGCAGATGAGGAGGTTCGCCAGGGGATTAAGGAATTTTCCCATTGGCCGACCATTCCGCAGCTTTATATCAACGGCGAATTCGTTGGTGGCAGCGATATCATGACGGAGTTGTACCAGAACGGTGAACTGGCGGAAAAACTGCAGGTACTTCAGCCAGCTTAGCAGGCGGTCCGAGAATAGGAATCGTAACGAGGGGAAGCCATTTTGAGACCAGTTTTTCAATCATTTGAGGCGAATAGTCGCTCATATTTAACGAAAATGAGTGGGAAAATGGGCCAAAAGGGCTTTTCCGCAGTAGATTTTCTATTC
>DRJH01000222.1 GCA_011052285.1 Gammaproteobacteria bacterium | reverse complement strand
TGTCACCTCCACCATTACTGCTACCGTGATCACCACCGCCGCCGTTGTCACCTCCACCATTACTGCTACCGTGATCACCACCGCCGCCGTTATCACCTCCACCATTACTGCTACCGTGATCACCACCGCCACCACCGTTATCACCACCACCATTGTCGCCGCCGTTATCTCCGCCGTTATCTCCGCCGTTGTCGCCACCTTCATTGCCACCATCGGCATACACCGAGCTGGCAACCAGGGATGACATCGCGGTCACTGCAACAGTGGCAGGAATCACGGCAACCGTAGATAATGATAATGATGCGGCACAAGCCAAAGCCAGCATCTTCAAGGAGGGCAAGCCCTTCTGTTCCTTTGTCTTCATCGTGAAATCTCCAAAAGTTCGTTATATGGTCGTTTGCTATTTACTGTCTGCTATGAATGCTACTGCAGCCTAATTCCTTGATGCTTAAGGCTGCATTAAGAGAAACGATCCCTTGTGTTTCACTAAAGATATCGGACGGTAAAACACCGGCAGCTTTACACCAGGGACTCAGGTTCTATAACAGTCGAACGTGGCTTTTATTCCATATGCAGCAGATTTTTTCTTGAATTCTGGAAGTCTCTGCATATAAGACAATTATATCAATTATATACGTTGTTATCTTAGGTGATCCATTTTCTGCCACCGGGCAGCGCGACACAAATGGATGCACTCTTACTATAAGGCCATGGATGCCGATCGCCACAGTTACTAATCACCGCAGTTACCAATCGATATTCCAGCAACCTCGCATCATGGCCACTCCCTGTGCTCCACTTTCACTGGCGGTGATCACATCACTTCGCTGCATTCCCCCCAGTGCATATACTGGAAGGGCTGCTTGATTGCACAAAGTAGTGAAGCGTTTCCAACCCAAGGGATGAGCCTGTGGGTGTGACCGTGTTTTCTTGAGAGGTGATAAAACAACAAAATCTACATGCAGCTTCGCGGCCTGCTCTAGTTCTCGGCGGCCATGACAGGACGCGGCCACCCATACATTTTGTGGCAATGGCCTGCCTGACAAAGCAAACAACTGTGCACTGGACAAGTGCACGCCATCGGCGTGCCAGCGCAGTGCCTGACCCGGGTGGCCGTGCAGCAATACTTTCACTCCCGAACGCCAACAAATCTTCCGGCAACTCGCAAAAAAAGAATACAACTGCTGATTATCCATTGCCGGCTCACGAACCTGCAGAAGCCGCAAACCATTGCTGATCGCCTTCTCCAGATACACCAGGCTTTCGCGAACACCCAGATGACTGGCACAGGTAATCCCGTACACTTTCGGGAGCATAACTGCCTTCAGGATAGCTCCATTGGCCGGCATAAAAGGCAGCTGAAGAAGTTTATGTTGATCAAGCCAGCACACTACCTGGCCTTCAAGACCTTGCGCCTGACCCTGATAATCGAGAATATCGAAAACATGCAGTACCACGGTGTGTTGCGGATAACCATGCGGCAAACGCAGCAGAGGCATAACACGACCGACCTCGATACCCAATTCTTCTGCCAGTTCCCGTCGCAGTGCCTGCACCGGAGTCTCTCCTGGCTCAAGCTTGCCTCCGGGAAATTCCCACAGTCCTGCAAACTCATCACCGGCCCGACGCCGTGATACCAATACCTGCCCTCTATGCCTGAGCACACCCACAGCAACATGCAAGCATTCCGATCTACCGGGTGGCAGGCTCCTAGGAGCGATAACCGGCGTTGATAACAACATACTCTGTGGTCAGGTCACTGGTCCAGACTTGAAAAGCCCCAGTACCCACCCCGAGGTCGATACTCACAGTAATATCCTGCGAAGCCAGTGCCTCCTGCGCTCTGGCTTCGCTGTAAGTAACATCAACACAGCCGGCGGTTGCAATTCTCAACCCGTTAATGGTGATGGAGATTTTATCCGGCTCAATTTGCTCTGCTTGAGCACGACCAACAGCCGCCAGAATCCGACCCCAATTGGGGTCGGAAGCTGCCATAGCGGTTTTTACCAAAGGCGAATGTGCGACACAATAAGCGACCTCCCTGGCGTCTTCCGGACGAGCAGCGCCGCTAACTTGTACTGTGACAAATTTGGAGGCTCCCTCAGCATCACGAATCAACAGAGTGGCCAGTTCCACCAACAGCGAAGTCAGGGTATTTTCGACCACAGGATAACGAGGATCATCAACACCACACAATACAGGCGCCGGCACAACACCGGTTGCTGTCATCACACAGGCATCATTAGTCGAGGTATCACCATCGACTGTAATCCGGTTGAAGCTGGCATCTGTAGCAACACGCAAAAGTCGATTTAACATCGCCTTATCCATGGCCAGGTCGGTGGCGATAAAACACAACATCGTTGCCATATCGGGGCGGATCATGCCACTGCCTTTGGCGATAGCCGTAAACGTCACGCGCTGTCCTTCCAACTGCAGCGATCTGCTTACGCCTTTGGGCTCGGTATCTGTAGTCATGATGGCCCGGGCACAATCAACCCAACGATCCGGGTGCAACCTTGCAGGAAGGGAGTCAAGTGCGGCAATGAATCGATCCATCGGCAGCGGTTCACCGATAACGCCGGTAGAAAATGGCAAAACCTGATGTTCCTGACACCCTAATCGTCGAGCCAGCACAGTACAACTTTGCCTCGCGTCTCGCAAACCCTGATTGCCGGTTCCTGCATTGGCGTTACCGGTATTGATCAGCAAGGCCCTGGGTTGGCCCAGTTGCAGGTGTTCTCTGGCCACGGTGACGGGAGCGGCACAAAAACGATTACGGGTAAATACAGCCGCTGTATTGGATCCTGTAG
>DRJH01000221.1 GCA_011052285.1 Gammaproteobacteria bacterium | reverse complement strand
GGTGATAAACCGGTGTTTGAGAAGGTCAGAATGCTTGTTAATGAGCCGGAATGCAGTGTTTATCCACCGTTGGTTTGTACGGACGGCAGCTTGGTGTTTGCCATGGATCGGTGTTTGAAAAGTGATGGTGTGGGAAATTTTAGCAACCTCTACCATTTTATTAATGAATCCACGGAGGTGCTGGGCCCACAATGTCACGATATTGGCGAGCCATTTTGGGTATTTGGGCAAAATCGCTATTGTGAAGCCGGAAGTGGCCGGGTTCTCGCGATCAGAACGTTCGAAGATCATGAAGCATTGCAGCTGATTGACCTGAAAACAGGATTGTTGCAGGAATTGGAAACGGAGTATGTGGGCTTTGCCCAATTACTTCCTGCGGATAACGCAGTACTGATGACGGCTGTTACAGACACGGCTTCGCCACAGGTGATAGCGCTGCAACTGGATAGTTTGCAATGCCACAGATTATTGCCTGGCACCGTACCGATGCCCCCTGAGCAGGTGTCTATACCACAAGCACTGCATTTTGCAGTCGCTGAGTCAGAAATCGCCCATGCTTGGTTTTATCCGCCCTGCAACACTTCTTGTCGGGCACCTGTGAATACTTTGCCGCCCTTGTTGGTTATGCTGCACGGTGGCCCGACCTCCCGTTCGAGGAGAGGGTTTAGCCTGGAAAAACAAATTTGGACCAGCCTGGGTTTTGCTGTGTTGGATATCAATTATCGGGGTAGTAGTGGTTATGGCCGGCATTACCGGCAACGCCTGTTGGGTGGCTGGGGTGTAGTGGAGATAGCAGATGTAGTAGCCGCTATCGATGATGTTATGGTCCGGGGATGGGCAGATTCCAGCAAGGTGTTTATTCGTGGTGGCAGTGCAGGCGGCTATACAGTATTGCGGGCGTTAACCGAGTATCCTAAGGATTTTAGCGCCGGGTCCTGTTATTATGGAATTGCAAATCTGGCGATTTTGGCACGGATTACCCACAAATTTGAAGCTTGTTATCTCGATCGATTGCTGGGAGAGACCTTTGATGAAGCAGCGGCGGAGAACCCGAAAAACGTGTATTGGCAACGTTCTCCGATCCGGCACATGGAGCAACTGTGCTGCCCGATGATCGTGTTTCAGGGGTTGGAAGATAAAGTCGTGCCACCCGCATTATCACAGGAGCTGGTGGCGCAGTTGCAACGTAATGGACTCGAGCATCAATATATGGAGTATCCGGAAGAGGGTCACGGTTTTCGCAAGGTGGCTACCCGGGTCGATAGTCTGACCCGGGAAATCGCTTTTTTTCAACATCTACTGCAATGTCCGAATGCAGCGGTCGGGGGAGGAGAGTGAACCCTGCTGGTGAACGGTGCCTGGCATTAGCCGGTGTTTTTCAGGCCGCATTTCTGGTTCAGCAACTGGCACGAGTAGGGGAAGTGAAGCCGGCCGTATTGCAATCCAGCCTCGATAGTGTATTGCGACATGATGCAGATACTGTGGAGGCCATTTTCGCTGGCACTTCGGGTCTTTCCTTTGGTCTCGGTAAACTTGCTGACCTGCAGATCAGTCGGGCCGGTTCCGCTACGGTTGAGGCGATGCGCTATGTGTTGCTGTTGTTGTTGCTGGCCGATCACCTGGCCGCCGATCAGGCGACTGTTCAAGCGTTGACCGAGGCTTTGACGAAGCTTACTGCTGTACGACAAGAGTCTGCAGGGGAGACGTTACTCCTGATTGAGGACCTGGCAGATCTTTACACCCATTTTTTAAGTACTGTAAAACCCAGAATCGTTGTCAATGGGGAACGTAATCTGTTGCATGACCAACAAATTATCGATACGGTACGGGCCTGTCTGCTGGCAGGTGTGCGTGCAGCCTGGCTGTGGTATCAACTGGGTGGTAAACGCTGGCATTTGTTATTCATCCGTGGTCGCTATATTCGTCAGGCTGGGGAAATACTCGCCCATCAGTCAACCGATATGACCTAAACCAATATGACCTAAGTGGTCGACGATGTGCCTGGCTGTGATATGGACAGGTTGCAGTCGTGTCTTTGGGGAACTTCGTACAATTATTTGAGGAAAGAATGTGTTACAGGTAGAAAATACAGCCCTGGAGGGCGTCAAAATCATCACTCCCAGGTTGTTTGAGGATGAGCGGGGGTTTTTTATGGAAACCTTTAGCGAGCGTAGTTTTGCGGCGGCTGGCCTGCCGACCGAATTTGTTCAGGATAATCACTCCTATTCAAAAAAAGGCGTGCTACGGGGCCTGCATTACCAGTACCCGCAATGGCAGGGCAAACTGGTACGTGTTTTGTCGGGTGAGATATTCGATGTGGCAGTAGATATTCGCCCTGATTCTGCAACATTTGGTCGCTGGATCGGGATCACACTTTCCTCTGAAAATCACAAACAGCTGTTTCTTCCGGCGGGCTTTGCTCATGGCTTTTGTGTTCTTGGCGAAGAGGCTCATATTGCCTATAAATGCACCAGTTTGTACAAACACGAAGATGACCGATGCCTGATCTGGAATGATCCGGATATTGCAGTGAACTGGCCGTTGCAGCAGCCGTTGCTGTCGGTCAAAGATACCGGGGGTAGGCGTTTGCATGCGTTGTGGGGTAACTGATGCGGGTTCTGTTATTTGGTGCCTCAGGCCAGGTCGGTACCGCCTTACGACAGCAGTTGTATGGCCGGGTTGAATTGTTGGCACTTGATCACAGTCAGCTCGATCTGGCAGATACTGGCGCGGTAACATCGCAGATCCTGTCCTACAAGCCAGGGCTTGTCATCAACGCAGCAGCCTATACTGCAGTGGATCAGGCAGAGTCAGAGCCTGTGCAGGCGCAGCGGATCAACGCCCAGGCACCTGCGGTGATGGCTGAGGCGGTAGCCCACCTCGGCAGTTGGCTGTTTCATTATTCGACGGATTATGTTTTCGATGGCCAGGCTCAGCGGCCTTATACAGAGCAGGATACCGTTGCTCCGCTGAGCGTCTATGGTCGCAGTAAACTGGCGGGTGAACAGGCCATATCTGAGCTCGGAAGCCGTTACCTTATCTTCAGAACCAGTTGGGTCTATGCCGCCACGGGGCGTAATTTTCTCGTGACAATGCGGCGGTTGGCTGGTGAGAGGGAAACACTGCAAGTTGTGGATGACCAATGGGGTGGTCCGACTACGGCATTGGCGCTTGCCGATTTGACCGTGGCGCTGCAGCAACGACTGGATGCCGGGCTACTTACAGCCGCTGATTCAGGAATTTATCAGGCAACGTGCGCGGGCAAAACAACCTGGTGTCGTTTTGCCAGAGCGATATTCGCTGAATCCGGTTTGCACCATGTTCAGGTTGAGCCTGTGCCGACGTCAGCCTATCCCACTGCCGCCCACAGGCCAGCTTATTCTGTGCTCGATAATCGGCGTTTGTTCCAGTCTTTTGGTCTGAGTATGCCAAGCTGGCGAGAGGCACTGAAAACCTGCCTGGAGCGGAATGACAGCAGCTGAATTACTGGGGGTAAAGGGTACTTTTGTTTCCTTAATCGAGGGTTTTACGCCTCGTCCGGTACAGTTGGAACTTGCCCAGGCTGTTGAAGAGGCATTATCTCAACAGCAGGTCTTGATCGCAGAATCGGGGACTGGAACCGGAAAAACGTTTGCTTACCTGGTGCCTGCATTATTGCAATCCAAAAAAGTATTGTTGTCGACAGGTACTCGTCATCTACAGGATCAGCTGTTTTTTCGGGATCTGCCGCAGGTTCGACGTGCTACGGGCAGTCACGCTCACGTTGTCCTGCTAAAAGGCAGATCTAACTATCTTTGCCATTATCGGCTAGCCCATTGTTCAGCGCATCCGGCCTATGACCAGAGTCGGATGCAAGCAGACCTTGAAGAAATCCTGGACTGGTCCCAGAACACGGAAGACGGAGATATTTCCGCTGTGGCGGGAGTGCTGGATGCGGCGGCCATCTGGCCCTTGGTGACCTCAACTGCAGAAAATTGTTTGGGTTCTAAGTGCCCGGAATACTCCCGCTGTTATGTGCAGCGAGTCAGGAATGAGGCCCAGGAAGCCGATCTGGTGGTTATTAACCATCATTTATTTTTTTCTGACCTACTGCTGCAGGAACAAGGTTTTGGAAAAATATTGCCCGATGCAGGAGCGACCATATTTGATGAAGCACACCTGCTGCCGGATATCGCCAGTCGTTTTCTGGGAAAGAGTGTCAGTACGCGACAGTTCCAGTTATTAGCGCAGGACAGCCTGGTCGAAGAACGGATCGCTGTCAGTGCGGTTGCCGGATTATCGGAGTGTGCCCGTGATTTGGAAACTGCCAGCGCCAGATTTCGCATGTTGTTACCCACAGGTTCGGGTCGGTTGGCCGAGCAAGAGGTTTTTTCCACATCCAAGGCTACAGATTCGGCAAAGGATTTATTGCCTGTATTGCACCGGCTCACCGATTGCCTGGAGGTCGCGGCAGAGGTCAGCAGTGGATTACAACGATGCTGGCAGCGTAGCCAACGAATGCTGCAGATTGTCGGGCAATTGCGCAATCACGACAATACTGAAGTGGGTTGGTTGGAATACTGGCCACAAAGTTTTCGCTGGCATTTGACCCCACTTGATATTTCAGTACGGTTGCAACAGACTTTTAGTACGGACAAGTCCTGGGTGTTTACTTCCGCTACATTGGCTGTGGAGAAAAATTTGCAACATTTTCAGCAACTTCTTGGCCTGGATGAAGTAGAGACCCTGTGTTTGCAAAGCCCGTTTGATTTTTTACACCAGGCGATGGCCTATATGCCGGAAGGCTTGCCAGAACCAGCAGACCCCGAATACACCAGAATGTTGATGGAGCGGGTAAAGCCGGTGCTTGAAGCTGCAGCGGGTGGTGCATTTTTGCTTTTTACCAGCTATCAAGCCATGACCAAGGCCTGGCAAATCCTCCAGCATAGATTGCAGTTGCCGATGAAAATGCAGGGGCAGGAATCTCGGCAGCGATTACTGGACTGGTTTCGCAAGTCCGGGAATGCCGTGCTTTTTGCAACCTCCAGTTTTTGGGAGGGTGTTGATGTCAAAGGTTCAGCGTTGCGGGTGGTTATGCTGGATAAATTACCTTTTGCTTCGCCCGGTGATCCTTTGACCCAGGCCAGAATTCGTATGCTGCGCGACCGTGGAGAAAATCCTTTTACCGACTTTCAACTGCCACAGGCCATTATTCGATTCAAACAGGGAGCAGGTCGGTTGATCCGGGATGTTCATGATAAGGGTGTGCTGATTCTTGCCGACCCACGTTTGCGAAGTCGTCATTATGGCCGGGTTTTTTGCGACAGTATTCCACGGATCCCGATCACTTCGAGTCTTGACGAGGTGGAGGCATTTCTCAAGAAGATCGAGACATCGTAGGGTCTCAGGGTCGACGTCCTAGTTGGAGCAGTGGTCGTTGCTGTGAAAAATGGTGGTTAGACTACGGTCTGTCGTCGCGGTATAGTTGACAGTCTCCTGAAGCCTGCCGGAGAATGGAAGATCTACTGTGGATAAGCGGGCTTTATCACAATTTTTCTATTCACCATAGAAAACCCGGCCTCAAATCCGCTTTATCAGGAGCAACAAACCGATTGGTATTCTTGGATAGGCTTCAGTGGGATTGACGTAAACTGCATTTTTTTGAGGAATAGACGTGGATATTTCTGAGCTTTTGGCTTTTACGTACAACAAAAATGCTTCTGACCTGCATCTTTCTTCAGGGTTGCCGCCACTGATTCGGGTGGATGGTGATATCAAGCGTATCAACGTCGATCCACTGGACGAACGTACGGTCCATAATATGTTGTATGACATCATGAATGACAAACAACAGAAGAATTTCGAGGAGTTTCTGGAGACTGATTTCTCCTTTGAGATTCCTAATATCGCCCGTTTCAGGGTCAATGTGTTTCATCAACAACGAGGTCCGGCGGCAGTTTTTCGTGCCATCCCGAGCCGGGTCTTGACGTTGGAAATGTTGAATACACCGCCAAGTTTTGCCGATATTGCGCTCAAACCCAGGGGTTTGGTGCTAGTGACCGGCCCCACCGGTTCAGGTAAATCGACGACTCTGGCGGCCATGGTTGATCATGTCAATGATCATCGGTTTTCTCATATTTTGACCATTGAAGATCCGATTGAATTCCTGCATACCAGTAAAAACTCACTCATCAACCAGCGGGAACTGGTTCAGCATACGCTGAGTTTTTCTGCGGCCTTGCGTTCAGCGTTACGCGAAGATCCGGATGTGATTATGGTGGGGGAGATGCGGGATTTGGAAACCATCCGGCTGGCACTGACCGCCGCAGAGACGGGTCACCTGGTATTCGCAACGCTGCATACAACGTCTGCTGCCAAAACTATCGACCGGGTGGTTGATGTCTTCCCTGCTGCGGAAAAGGATATGGTTCGCTCCATGCTTTCAGAATCCCTGCAGGCGGTTATCTCCCAGGCATTAATGAAAAAGAGAGGGGGCGGTCGGGTTGCTGCCTGGGAGATCATGCTGGCGACCCCGGCAATTCGCAACCTGATTCGCGAAAACAAGATCCCACAGATGTATTCAACCATTCAGACCAGTCATAAGCAAGGGATGATTACCATGGATCAGGCACTGGTCAACCTGGTGAAAACCAACATGGTGACGCGCAACGATGCAAGGATTTTTGCGGTGGATAAAAGTCGTTTTGATAATCTGGGTACAACCGAGATAATGAGGAGTCGATAATGCTGATTGCAAATTTTCTCAAAACCATGATTCGAGAGAATGCTTCAGATTTGTTTATTACTGCAGGGACCCCTCCGGGAATTAAGGTGGATGGAGAAATAGCACCGTTACATGACGTGGCCTTGACTGCAGAGCAGTCCCGGGATCTGGTCTATAGCATCATGAACGAGGAGCAAAGCCGCGAGTTTGAATCCACCAGAGAATGTAATTTTGCTATACATGCACCAGATATTGGTCGTTTCCGGGTCAATGTATTTAAGCAACGAGGGCAGGTCGGGATGGTGTTGCGGAAAATTCTGACCCATATACCGGAGCTTGAGGAGTTGCATCTACCCCTTGTACTGCGTGATCTGGTGATGCAGAAAAGAGGCTTGATCATTATGGTCGGGGGGACTGGAACGGGTAAGAGTACTACGCAGGCGAGTATGGTGGGTTATCGAAATGTGCATAGTTTTGGTCATATTGTAACGGTCGAAGATCCTATCGAATATCTGCATGAACCCCGTAATTGTGTAATTACCCAGCGTGAGGTGGGTGTGGATACGGCGTCGTTTGATATTGCCCTGAAAAATGCCATGCGCCAGGCGCCCGATGTCATTCAGATTGGTGAAATTCGCAGTCGCGAGACGATGGATAATGCCATCGTATTTGCCGAGACGGGTCACCTCTGTCTCGCCACCCTACATGCCAATAATACCTATCAGGCATTAGATAGAGTCATTAATTTCTTCCCGGAAGACCGCCGAGATCAGTTATTAATGGACTTATCGATGAATCTAAAAGCATTGATCTCGCAGAGATTATTACCAGTTCTCAAGGGCAAGGGGCGGGTTCCAGCGGTTGAAATCATGATCAATACGCCGCTTGTATCTGATTTGATCTATCGTGGGAAAGTCAGTGAAATCGAAGATGTCATTGTGCGTTCCCGCGAATCGGGAATGCAGTCTTTTGATCAGTCATTGTTTGAGTTATACGACGAAAATCTGGTGAGCTATGAAGAGGTCATAAAAAATGCCACTTCGCAGAACAATTTACGTTTGCGGATTAAACTGGAAAGTCGTGCGGCTCTTGATAAGGCTAACCGTGGCAGCAGCATGAGCAACACCACTTTTTAAAAAGAATCGTTACGAATCAATTCGATCTACGGGGTGAGCCATACCAACATATTGAGCTATAGCAGCATGTTGAGCAGACGTAGTTCGGTGATTTTCATCTGTTCCGCAGCGGCTATGTTCAGTTCGCTCGCTCGAGTATTGCCCAGTCGGGTCTGCAATAGTTCCAGCATTTGAGCTGCGGACTTGCCACTGGCACAGACAATAAAGATAAAACCGAATTTTTGCTCATAAGCCAGATTTCCTTCGGACAGCGCCTGAATGATGCGGCCACTGGCTGTGTTCATACCGGCCTGTTCCCGTGTTACCAGGGCTTCGCTTGCCGCATACCTTTTTCTGAGGGAACCCACATCACCGATTTTCGGATGACCGGCAAAGGCTTGTAGAGTGTCTGTTTCGCCGAGTGCCTGCCAGTGTTGTTGCGCTCGTTGCAGCAGACTCTCGGTGTCGGTATAGGGCCGGCCCCGACAGACGCAATCGATCCAGCGTTCCGCCGCACAGCACAGCCGCAGTTGCTCGGTGGCCGCCGTCAGGGTTAGAGCATTAAATTCATCCAGCGTCATAATGGTTTGTGGGAGTCGGGATTTTCCGCAAAGGCCGGATAGCCGAGGATGCGCAGGCGGCTGATGCCCCCGTCTGGAAAGTTGTTAAGCCGCACATGGCTGAAGACCCGCGCGGTATTGAGGATTTGAGTCTGAAAACGGTGGATGCGGTCAGCACTGAGTTTCGTTGCCGGAAGTAGAGGTGTCCATTGCAGGTCTGTTGATGGCAGGTTTGGGGATGGGGTTCGAACACCTTCGAGTGAGAAGCGATCGGGGTAGTTGCCTTTGAAATGGCAGGTATCGATTTCCACACGCTGTACCTTGCCCAAGGTACCGAGTTTGATAACCACCCAGTCGTGGCCGGGTCCACGGCGGCGTCGGGTTTCCCAGCCATCACCCATGTTGGTCCCACGGCCGGGTGAGAGCAAGTTGTGCATGGAACCGAAAAACATGTCACTGCAGGCGATCGCGCGACCGCCGTAGCGGCAAGAAGCCAGATCGATGAGTTCACCAGGCAATACTGATGCCCAATCTACACTGACATCACCGTAAACTCTTAGGCGGGCCACACCACCATCAGGATAAATATGCAGTCGCAGATGCGTCCAGGATTGATCGGAGTTTACGGGCAGGATATTTTCACGGTTCGCTTCGATGTTGGTTTGGGCGAGAATTTCCTGCCACGAGGTCGCTTCATCCGGGTCGTTATCGCTGCGACAGGCCTGCAGCGAAACCGTGTCCGGTGCATTGCCACGAAAATGGGTGGTATCGACATTGACAGCATGGATCACTCCAGCCAGCCCCAGTCGCAACACACACCAGTCATGGCCGGGCCCGCGCCGCCGCCTGGATTCCCAGCCATCCATCCATTTGCCGTTTACGGTGTATTTATCCTCGATAAAAACCGGCGCTTCTGGCAGCAGTAGATTATCCTTGCTGGCAAAGAAATCGTTACTGCAAGCCAGTGCCTGGCCACCATATTTGTGGGCGAGCAGGTCAATGTATTGGTCTGTGGGAAAGGGATTGGGTGGTGAATTCATGTGGGGAACCGTGACTCAGAAGATGGCGTATCGGGTACCTTGAGCAGAGCCTGCCCGCGCGGAGGTGATGGAAATACCCCTTGATCATAAACCAGTTCGCCACGTAGCCAGGTTTTGAGAACTCTGCCGCTGACGCGGTGGCCGATGTAAGGGCTGATTTTGTGCCGATGAGCGATCATGTCGGTACTGATGCGGTAACTGTCGTGATCATCAAACAGGCACAGGTCAGCCGAAAAACCCGGTGCAATCCGACCTTTTTCGGTACCGAGGCCTAGAAAATCGGCAACCCTTGTGCTCATCAAGCGGGTGATGTCGGTGATCTCCAAACCCTGTTTTTGGCCTTCGGTCCAAAGCAGCGGCAGGCCGAATTGCAGGGCCGCAATACCGCCCCAGGCCTGGCCCAGATCACCGGATTCCAGGGCTTTGAGCTGTGGTGTACAGGGCGAGTGGTCGGAGACAATGAAATCAATGTCGCCATCTTTGATGGCCTGCCAAAGCTGATCCTGATTCGCCCGCTCACGAATCGGTGGACAACATTTAAACAAGGTGTTGCCATCACCGATCGCCTCGGCATGCAGGGTTAGATAATGGGGGCAGGTTTCTACGGTCAGGCGTAGCCCTTGCTGACGGGCACTGCGAATACTGTTGAGAGCCTGGGCCGAGGATAAATGGACAATATGTGCTGCGGGATCGAGCCCCTCGTCACACAGTCGATGCATGCAATCGATGACCATGGCGACGGCATCATTTTCCCAACGGGCAGGTCGGGACTGCAGGAAACGTTGATAACTGCGGCCGATATCCCGAGTATTTGCGGTCTGTGGGCTCGTCGCCGTTGTGCCTGTCGGCTTACGCTCGAGTTCGGCATGCACCAGGCAGGGCAGGTTGTATTGTGCCAGCAGGCGCATTCTGGGCAATAGCTGTTCAGCCTCCACTGCACTGAATTCATCAATACCGGAGTCAATAGTGAAGGATTTACTGCCGAAGACGCCAGCTTGCAGCAGTGCTTCAAACTGCGCGGCGTTATCGGCTGTGGCACCGCCCCAAAATCCGCAATCCACCTGCAACTTACCGGTAAGGGCGGCAAGTTTGCTCGCCAGGGCCGGGGCGCTGGTGGTGACCGGAATACAGTTCAGCGGCATGTCGATCAATGTCGTTATACCACCTGCGGCTGCAGCCCGTGTTGCGGTACTAAAACCTTCCCAATCGGTACGCCCCGGCTCATTGATGTGGACATGGCTATCCACCAGGCCGGGCAGAAGCAGAGCATCACCGCAGTCTTGCAGCGGGCAAGCGGGAGTGGCGTCAACATTGAGCAGCTGTTCGATGTGACCCTCCTGGATAACGACACAGGCAGGGCGTTGTCCTGTCGGGGTGATGACCCGATGGCTGCGAATGGCGAATCGGTCACTCATTGACCACCGCCATCTGCTATTTCCAGGGACTTCAGATCAACCCAGTCGAGGCCGTCCGTGTGAGTTTCCCTGGTACTGTGCCGATGGTAGCGACCGATCACCTCACCAGCAATCGAAACGGCAATCTCCGCTGGTGATTTGCCGGGCACTGTGGTCAGTCCAAGCGGGCAGTGCAGCTGTTTGATCTGCTCTTTTGTAAAGCCTTTTTGTCGTAATTGCAATCGGAAGCGCCGGGATTTAGTGACCGAGCCGATCAAGCCCAGAAAAGCTGCATCACCACGTTGCAGCACCGCTTCCACAATTACAAGATCCAGTGCATGGGAATGGGTCATAACCAGATAGAAAACCCCGGCGGGTAGCTGGCTTATCCAAGGTATAGGGGCTTCGCTGATCTGGTTGATGTTGGGTAATCCCGAAAGTTGCAGTAGCTCTGTGCGTTCATCAATCCAGAACAGTTGCACAGGCAGCGTAGCCAGAATCGGTAACAGGGCCTGGCCGATATGGCCGGCGCCGAACAAGGCGATCCGTACCTGTGTTGGTTGCAAGCGTTCGAATAACAGGCTGGTTGAGCCACCGCAGCATTGCCCGAGATCGGCACCGAGCAGCACATGCTCCAGGACTTGTGCCGGGCCACGTTCTTCAAGCATACAGCGAGCCCGGTTGATGGCCTGAAATTCGAGATTACCACCGCCGATGCTGGCAAAGCTTTGCTCCCGGGTGATCACCATCTTGGTGCCGGCATTGCATGGTGTTGAGCCATGGGCACCCAATATCGTTACCAGCACATGTGGCGTTGCTGAATGCTGGAGCCGGGCCAGTGCCTGAGGCCAGGAATCATTCATTGTTGCTGCGCTGCCTCGACAGCCCACAACACGCGCTCCGGGGTCGCCGGTGGGTCAAGCTGCGGGCTTATGCGATAGTCGCAAAGACTACTGATTGCATCACGCAGCGCCGACCACACGGAAATGGCCAGCATCAATGGCGGTTCGCCTACGGCCTTGGAGTGATAAATGCTGGCTTCCTGATTATTGCTGTTCTGTAGCAGGCGGATACGAAAATCAGCCGGGGTATCACCGATGGTGGGAATTTTATAGGTTGCAGGATTGTTGCTTAACAAGTGGCCTTCATCACTCCAGCACAACTCTTCAGTAGTCAGCCAACCCATCCCCTGGATAAACCCCCCCTCAATCTGGCCAATATCGATGGCTGGATTCAGGCTATTTCCAACGTCGTGCAAAATGTCCACCCGGCGGACCTGGTATTCGCCGGTCAGGGTGTCGATCACCACTTCGGAAACTGCGGCGCCATTGGCAAAATAATAAAAGGGCCGGCCCTGGCCCTGGCTGCGATCGTAGTGGATTTTCGGGGTTTTGTAAAAACCGGTGGTGGACAGGGGAACACGTGCCAGATAGGCGGCATCGGCCAGCTTGGCAAACGACCAGTCG
Organism: Gammaproteobacteria bacterium; assembly: GCA_011052285.1. Taxonomy (GTDB): domain Bacteria; phylum Pseudomonadota; class Gammaproteobacteria; order Arenicellales; family DRJH01; genus DRJH01. Next base: position 1,313 of record DRJH01000221.1, on the reverse strand, counting down.
TGGTTTGCGAACCGTACTCGGCCATCCAGAAAGTTCACATCCCCTGCAGTGATGGCATAAGACCGGACCAGGAAGTCGATGAGCCGTTGTCGCAAAATCATAGCGGCCGAGAAAGCGGCCTGGCCATTGAGATCCGAGCCGCTGGAGGCTGCGGTGGGTGAGGTATTGGGGACTTTGTCGGTGCGGGTGGCACTGACCCGAATGGTATCTGGGTTGACTTGAAAGACCTCAGCCACTACCTGCATCACCTTGGTAAAAAGGCCCTGGCCCATTTCGGTGCCGCCATGGTTCAGCAGGATGCTGCCGTCGCTGTAGATATGCAGTAGTGCGCCGGCCTGATTCAGGTGTGGGACGGTGAAGGAGATACCGAACTTGACCGGGGTCAGGGCCAGGCCTTTTTTTAATACCGGACTGGTTTGGTTGAAGGTGGTGATCTGCTGTCTACGGACCCGGTAAGCACTGCTGTGCTCAAGTTCTGCGACCAGAGTTGGCAGAATATGCTGTTCAATTTTCTGGCCATAATGGGTGGTGTCGCGACCTCCGGACTGATACAGATTGGCTTTGCGAATATCCAGTGGGTCTTTGCCCAGCCGGCGGGCGATATCATCCATGGCCATTTCGATGACCAGCATACCCTGGGGGCCACCAAAGCCCCGAAATGCAGTATTGGAAGTGGTATTGGTGCGGCAACGATAGCCGGCAACTCGGGCAGTGGGTAGAAAATAGGCATTGTCGGCATGAAACATGGCTCGGTCGACAATAGCATCGGACAGGTCTGGCGAGTAACCACAGCGCGCACTCAAGGAGATATCCGCCCCCTGAAGTTGGCCTTGCTCATCGAAACCGACCTTATAGTGAGTTTGAAAATCATGGCGCTTGCCGGTCATTTTCATATCGTCCATGCGTGCTAATCGCAACTTGACCGGCCGGGCAGTGCGTACCGCCAGCACTGCAGCCAGGCAGGCCCATTGTGCGGCCTGGGTTTCCTTGCCGCCAAAGGCTCCACCCATACGTCGCACCTCAACCGTAACCCGGTTGCAGGAGATTCCGAGCACCTGGGCGACCCGTTTTTGTACTTCACTCGGATGCTGGCTGGAAGTATGGATCAGCAGGCCACCGTCTTCGGATGGAATGGCCAGACTGACTTGTCCCTCCAGATAAAAATGTTCCTGGCCACCAATACGCAGCTGCCCTGCCAGCTGGTGTGGAGCGCGGTCAATCACCTCTTTCGGATCACCACGTTGCTGAAAATGGGGGGGTCTAACGAAGTTTTGTGTAGCCATGGCCTGATCAATGGTCAGGACCGGTTGCCG
>DRJH01000220.1 GCA_011052285.1 Gammaproteobacteria bacterium | reverse complement strand
TTCTAAGGTACAACTCGACAACTTCTCTGCCAACATCACCCGTCATACTATGGTGCATGGAGGTATGCGTCGTTTCTACAAAAGAATAAGATCGTGCGAGGAACGAGCCACGATCTGAACCGTTTGTTGGATGAGACCGGTGGTATTTCAGGGGATACTCTTTGCTAGAAAATATCTTTTTGGCCTTTACGGGCGATCAACTGCATGGTGTACAGACTGACCCTCCAACTGTTGGAGTTTCAGCAGGCAAATGAAACACATCATCGGTTTATGGGGTTATCGATGGATGACCCGGCCTTGAATCATTCCATATTTTCCAAGAACCAGCCTCAGCAAATGCCGGATACCCCGTGGTCAGCATTATCCTGCCCATAGAGCCCACCTCAGTTCTTCAGTCCAAAGCGGAAGATTTGTGCTGTCGATTCAAAAAAGCCGTCATCCGGGCTTTCTTTTCCACGCTTTCGAATAACACCGCCTGAGCGATGGATTCAAAGGCCATTCCGGCTTCTGGTGAAGACCGCACACTCTGGTTCAAGGCCTGTTTGGCCAATTGAATGGCCATCGGTGGTTGCCTGCAGATTGTATTGGCGAGCGCACAAGCCATGGAAAAAACCTCGTCATCCGCAACCACATGATTCACCAGTCCGGTACGGTGACACTGTGCAGCATCGAATATACACCCGGTCAGAATCATCTCCCGTGCTATACCCATACCCACGATACGAGGCAATCGCCAGGTTGCTCCGGCACCGGGTATAATTCCCAATGTAACTTCCGGCTGGCCCATTTTAGTATTGTCCCCGGCGATACGTATATCGCAGGCAAGTGACAATTCGCAGCCACCACCCAAGGCATAACCACAAATTGCCGCAATTACGGGAAGCCGGAATTGTTCAATACGATAAAACAGCCGACTGTTAATACCTTGCAGACTTGCCTGAGCACCCCGCTCACATAACTCTCCAATATCGGCACCCGCCGCAAAGTTGCCACCTTGTCCGGTCATGATCACGGCGCCTGTTTCGGGATTTTCGGATAATTCATCAAAAACCCGGTGCAACCCATCAATCATTGCCTGGTTAATGGCATTTTTACTCGCAGGACGGTTCAGAGTAACAACGGCAACTCGAGGGCTGTCCTGCAGAAAATGGAGGGTAACAACTTGATCGTCCATGGGCAAGCTCCGGTAGCGAGTATCAATCAACAGTGGGCAAATCGGCGAGCATAATGAAAATGTGTTATTCGGTAACTCATGAATAACAAAATCGCAAGTGATTGACTTTGTTATTCTCGGATTGGGGGCCGTGAAGGGGGGTGAGTCTCTATTCAGCGTGTTTAGATTTCGGTTCAGTACAAGGCATTTTCGCACGAAAAATATGAGCATATAGATCATATGTGAGCATTCGAGTACGAACACACGCCGTAATGGGACAAAAGACGAGTACGCTGAATCGTTACATTTATTCATTGATATAGGGCCAATAACGCCCAGCTTTATGTAGTAAATGCAACGGGGTTTGGTACAGGTCTTCCAGTAATTGTGGTTGCAATAGTTCATCGGTACCGCCCTGGATAAGAACCCGACCACCTTTAAGAATCAGCAACTTGCTGAATAGTGGCAGGATTTCCTCAACATGGTGCGTTACATAGACCAATGCCGGAACCTGCTCCTGTTCGCCCAGTTTGCTAATGGAGGTGAGAAAATTTTCTCTGGCACCGGGGTCCATCCCGGTACAAGGTTCATCGAGAAAAACAAGATAGGGCCGCGTCATACGGGCGCGAGCTATTAACACTTTTTGTTGCTCACCCTGTGACAGGGTTCCAAATGCCTGATGACGCAGAGACTGACAGCCCATTTCTGCCAGATAGTGCTCTGCCCGGTCGTAATCATCTGAATCCGGTGTCGCCGATGGGCCACCCGTGAGACCAATTTGCGCAAATTTTCCAGAAACCACTGTTTTCAGAGTTTGCTCACAAACGGGAATTTCACGCACCAAGGCCGAGGTTACCCATCCAATGCTTTTACGTAATTCAGGCAGATTAACCAATGCCTTGCCCTTACGAAGAACCACACCGCCTCTATTTGCCCAGAGATAACCACAAGCCATCTTCAACAGGGTTGTTTTGCCAGCACCATTAGGCCCCAGGATCGCCCAATGTTGACCTTGTTCGATGATCCAGTTGATATCATCGAGAACCTGGCGACCGTCCATCACATGGCTGACCTGGTAAAACTCCAATGCCGGAACTGTGTTCATAAAGTGTCTGCTTGTGATTGATTGGACACGTGAGATTCTACACTGCCGACGAGCCGTAACGAATAATCGAGGTACTATTGTATTCTGACAGGCTGTAGACTCGGCACCGTCGCTATCACCCAACTGCCATACTCTATGCAACCCATCATTTAGTTAAAAGGAACGATAAATCCAGAAAATAATGATAATTAAGATTATGATCTTTGCGGTCGTCTTCATTAGCGCCGCGACAGCAGCTCAAGCCGACCAGAAAATACTGCGCCTGCTGACTTGGCAAGGGTATGCTCCTCAGGCTGTGATCAAACGGTTCACACAAAAAACCGGCATCAAGGTGCTGGTAACTCGATCCAATAATGAGGATATGATCGCCCGTCTGCGAGGCCCTGGAGGGGCAGACTTCGACTTAGTACAACCAAGCCAGGATCAAATTGCTGGAGCCCAGATGGCGTTCAATATCTACAAGCCATTAGATCTGACAAAAATCAATACTGACTTATTTATACCTGGAATGCTGGCGATGACCAGGAAATATACTACAGTCAATGGCAAGGTTTATGGCGTACCGTATATTTGGGGTGCTAGCGGCTTGATTCTTGATACCAAAAAAGCGGCCAAAGTAAAGGACTTCACAGATCTATGCGATCGTACTGTCAAAGGCCGTGCTTCGTATCGCCTGCAACGACCAACACTCATTGGTTTTGCTTTTTCCATGGGGCTGGATCCATTTGCCGCCTATAGTAACAAAGCTTTGTATCGGTCCATTCTCAAGACTGTGGCAAAAAAACTGCTGTCATGCACTAACAACATCAATAACTACTGGACCAGTGGAGAAGCGCTGCTGAATCAATTTCGTTCAAGAACGGTACTGGCTGCCATGGCTTGGGATACCGGCGGCTGGAAGCTGAACAGTGAAAAATCAAGGTTCACATTTATGGCACCAAAATCAGGCGCTTTAGGCTGGATGGACACCTTCGCACTGCCACGTAAAAGCCATGCAGATACAGCGGCCTACCAATGGATCAATTTTGTGATGCAAGCGAAGATTGCCGCAAAAATTACTGCGGTGACAGGGAATTTCACGGCCTCATCCGGTGCTGATGCCTATATCAACCCGACACAGAAAAAACGATTCCTGGTGAGTTTCCCAAAAAATGCCATGGAACAGATCCATTGGTACCCACCCATACCCGTCGGGCTGAAGGCATTTGAGGATAAGATTCTGGGAAAAGTTAAGGCTGAAATTAGCCGCCAGAACTTGGCAAAAAACTGATTCAGTCGGGTATTGAACGCATCCGGAACACTAACACACTGACCGATACTGCGTCGCCACAACCAAGAGCAAGTGCCGCACCATATATTGCTCCAAGGCACAGACTCGTTGCGAAAGCTCAGTCATGATGAAACCATTAACGACTCATTTTTATCTCTTCACAGGGTCATCTCTTCACAAGGCTATCCCTTCACGGGCCGTGGTCTACCCGCATCATTGATCGCAACAAAGGTAAATCGACCTTCCGTAACCTTTTCACGGTGAGCATTCGGACGGCGGCGCACCCAGGTTTCTACATCGACGGTAATGGACGTCGTACCGATACGGGCAGTCTGGCAATAACAGCTGATTTCATCGCCAATATAGACCGGGAGATGAAAGGTCATGGCATTCACAGCGACCGTTGCAACCCGGCCCATGGCGATAAAACCCGCATAGGTGCCACTGGCAATATCCATCTGCGACATCAACCAACCACCGAAGATATCCCCACTGGGATTTGCATCAGCCGGCATGGCGACGGTGCGTAGAGACGGCTCTAAATCTTTAATCTGCATTATTGGTCCATGCTGGAAAATTCGTCGATGGGACGAACATCATCGATCACCTTGCCATCATTGGCCAAAGATCCCGACGCGACCAGTTCAATATCAGCACGCAGCTTGCAAAGCTCACGTACACTGGCTTGGATGAGATCGCCCAACCCGGAAGTAGCGTCCTGTAGCGAGGTTTCACACCGCAAGGTCATGCGGTCTGCCAGTTCAACACGTGAGATCACTAACCTTGCTTTACTGATTTGAGCATGCCGCGCTACGACATTAGCGACCTGTTCGGGATGGATAAACATGCCACGCACCTTGGCAGTTTGATCGGCCCGGCCCATCCAGCCCCTGATGCGTCGGTTTGTCCTGCCACAGGAACTGATACCTGGCAACTCTGCACTCAAGTCGCCGGTTGCCAACCGTATCAGAGGGTACACCGGATTAAAGGTAGTTACGACCACTTCACCCACTTCACCTACCGCCACAGGATCACCCGTACCGGGGCAGACAATTTCGACAATCGTCTCCTCATCAATAATCAAGCCTTCTCTGGCGTTTGATTCGTACGCGATCAACCCCACATCGGCGGTCGCATAGCACTGGCTGACGTGAATACCGTGTTTTTCGATGGATTCACGCAAAGCATTGGGCAACGCCTCACCCGAGACCAGGGCATTACGAAAAGATGACAGGTCACTGCCTGATTCATTGGCCCGATCCAGCAAGATATTCAGGAAAGACGGCGTTCCCGCATATGCAACCGGCCGGAGACGCTCAATGGTTTCTATCTGTAATTCCGTTTGCCCGGTACCAGCAGCAAAAACCGGACAACCCAATGCGGCTGCGGCACTCTCGAGCATAGATCCGGCGGGGGTAAAATGATAGGAGAAAGTATTGTGCACCAGCTCGCCTGCACGAATACCAGCCGCATATAAGGCTCTGGCCATACGCCAGTAGTTCACCGTGTCCCCTTCGGGCTCATGAATAGGCCCCGGCGAAGCAAATACACGGCGTACATGACGAGATTGCAAACTGGCAAAACCCCCAAATGGTGGCTGCTCGGCCTGCAGCCCGATGAGTGCGGATTTTCGCACCACCGGCAGTTGTGCCAACCCTTCGCGGCTATTGACCGCCTCAAGATCAAATCCCTGCAGTAAAGTAGCCACTGCAGGACTTTTGCGGGCAGCCAACACTAAAAATTCAGGAAGTGCTGCAAACAAAGCCTGCTCACGCTGTTCCGGATCACGTAACTCGAGATCATCCAGATAGTCTGCAGAAACAAGTTGTTCAGTCATATGGTTACTACCTTGACGAAGTCTTTATGCCAGCCAGCGTTTGCGCCGACGATAGCTTTTTACATTACTGAAATTCTTGTCACCACCACCCATACCCAGATAAAATTCTTTAACGTCCTCATTCTCGGCCAATGAAGCGGCATCACCATCCATCACCACCCGACCATTTTCCAGAATATAGCCGTAATCGGCATATTTTAATGCCACCACGGTGTTCTGTTCGGCCAACAGGAAAGTGACATTCTGCTCCTGATTGAGCCGTTTGACGATTTCAAAAATATCTTCGACCAGCTGAGGTGCTAATCCCATCGATGGCTCGTCAAGGAGAATAACCGAGGGATTGGCCATCAAAGCACGGCCAATCGCCAACATCTGCTGCTCACCACCGGAGGTGTAACCCGCCTGTGATTTACGGCGCTCTTTTAATCGAGGAAAATAGCCGTAAACCTTTTCCATAGACGTCTGAATAGCGGCCTTGCCATCCCTGCGGGTGTACGCACCAACCAACAGGTTTTCCTCCACTGTCAGGTGCTCAAAGCAGTGCCGACCTTCCATAACCTGTACAACGCCCCGGTTAACCAGGTCCGAGGGCGTCATTTTTTCCACCTTCTCGCCACGCAGTTCAATCGTACCTTTGGTCACATCCCCGCGCTCGGTGCCCAACAGATTGGAGACAGCCTTCAAGGTCGTGGTCTTGCCGGCACCATTGGCGCCGAGCAAAGCCACAATATGGCCCTCATGAACCTCCAGAGAGACCCCTTTTATCACCAAAATGACGTGATCGTAGATCACCTCGATATTGCTGATGCGGATGAGGGGATCGCTCCCCTCATCCCTATTTACTGCGACTACATCTTCCTTCACTGCAACTACCGAATCAGGAACAACTGCGTGGGGTAATGCCTTTTTCCTTGGCATATTTAGCTGCTTCCTGTTCCACGATCGGCCGCACGATGTCACTCATGGCCGGAATGAAATCTCCAATCATGTGCCACTTGGTGCCGTCCCATTGCTGCACAAAGATACCCGGGTTGTTGCCTTCGTGATTGGCACAACTGACCTTAACCGGTGGCGTCAAACCCGTCATACCGAGTTCTTTGATGCGGGCTGCGGTGACATCGAGATTCTCCATGCCCCAGCGAATTTGCTCCCCGGTCATTGGTTTGTTACCGAACTTTTTCATGGCCGTACGGATGGCTTCGACCACATAGGCAGAGTTCACCAGACCACGGTTATACAGCACATCACCAGCACTGGCGAGATTGTCCGCTTGCTTGGTATCGTATACATATTTTTTCAGATCGGTATACACCGGATAATTCTTACCCGTGCCGTGCATGGCTGCCGACTTGTATCCTTTAGCCAGCATTCCAGCCGCCTTTACATCCACCTCGGAGCCAGACCACCAATTACCGATGAAGTGATCCATCGGAAAATGGATAGAAGCCGCCTCCTTGATGGCCGTCGGATTCATCGCACCCCAACCCCACATGATGGCGTAGTCCGGCTTGGTGCGCCGAATTTGCAACCAGATTGATTTCTGCTCGGTCATCGATGTGGTCGGTACCGGGTATTTGTCATAGGTAAAGCCGAATTTTTTCGCCATAATGTCTAAAAACGGAATCGGCTCCTTACCATAAGGGTGATCCAGGTAGATAAAAGCGAAATTCTTGCCTTTCAACTTATCCATACCGCCCAGATCCTTGGCAATATAGCGAATAATGGCGGTTGCCTGGCTCCAGTAGGTGGACGGGAAATTGAAGATGTAGGGAAAGACCCGACCATCGGCTGCCGAAGTTCGCCCATAACCCATTGAGAACACCGGGATCTTGTCATGTGTCGCCTTGTCGATGATGGCATAGGTGATACCGGTTGACACGGGGCTGTATATGCTGCCGTACTCATCCTTGGTACGGTCGTAACATTCTACGCCACGATCCGTCTTATAGCCGGTTTCACACTCTGTATATTTGATTTTGACACCGTTAATACCACCATCCCGGTTGTTCACCAATTTAAAATAATCAATCATCCCGGCGAAGATGGCGATGCCGTTGGCGGCATAGGGCCCGGTACGATAGACCAGTAACGGGATGTTCTGGGTCCCGGCTGCCATAACCGGTGTTGCCAACACCGATCCGGCTACCAGGGTTGCTGCAAGTGCTGAAGTAACAAACTTCTTCATGTGAGCTCCTCCGGATATGGGAATTCATTACATGAACTCCCGGGTTAATAAAACATCATCTACTGAAAACTGGCCCTTGCATTAATGTGGAAAAGGCCATAGTCGTAATTTTTCCTTGCCGATGCTCCACAGTCTTGCCAATCCATGCGGCTCAACGATCAGAAAAAAGATCATCATACCACCAAATACCATAAGTTCTACCTGTGTAACCAGGGTAACCGAGATCTCAAGGCCAAACCAGCCTGGCATAACATTAAGTAAAATTGGAAACAGAAAAATGAAAGCAGCACCAAGAAAAGACCCCAAGATACTACCCAGCCCACCGATGATGACCATGAACAGTATTTCAAACGAGCGATTAATGTCGAAAGCCGTCGGTTCCACGGTATTGATATAGGCGAAAGACCACAGCGCACCAGCGATACCACAATAAAAAGAAGAAATAGCGAAGGCTGTCAGTTTCGAGGTCAGTGGCCTGATGCCGATGATCTCGGCCGCGATATCCATATCTCGTATTGCCATCCACATCCGCCCTATACGGCTACGCGCGAGGTTCTTGGCCACTAGAGCCAGCACCACTGTTATAATAAAAACAAATAAATAGCGGTCTATCGGGTCCGAATCTGCACTGGAAACCAGGAATCCAAAAACCTTGCGGGGTGGCGCCGTCGGTACCCCGGAAATACTGTTATTCACGAACCAGGGTACCCGGGTAAATAGCCATAACAGAAAAAACTGTGCAGCCAGGGTTGTTACCGCGAGATAGAAGCCCTTAATCCGCAGGCTTGGAACACCAAAGGCAATACCCACCAGCGCCGCACACAAACCCGCTGCAATCAGTACAAAAACGATATTTAGCCCTGGAAAAGCAGTGCTGATTTTATAGGCCATATAGGCCCCGGTGGCCATGAAGCCCCCGGTTCCCAAAGATAGCTGGCCGGCGTATCCGGTGAGGATATTCAAGCCAATCGCAGCAATAGACAAAATCAGCACCGGAGTCAAAATGGATTCCAGCATGTAATTGCTGGCCAGCAACGGTACAACCACCAAAAACACCAGTACGACCGTCACTACAAACCAGCGATCCAGGGCGATGGGAAAAATTGCCTGATCCGCCTTGTAGGTCGTTTTAAAATCTCCCGCTTCACGATAAAACATGTCAAACCCGCTCAATGATACGTTCGCCAAACAATCCCTGAGGCCTGAAAAACAGGAACAACATGGCCAAAATATAGGCGAACCATTCTTCAATAGCACCTCCAAACAAGGGTCCCCAGTAGATTTCTGCAACCTTTTCACCCACACCAATGATCAGTCCACCGATAATGGCGCCTGGAACCGAGGTAAAGCCTCCCAGGATCAACACGGGCAAGGCTTTTAGCGCTATGACCGAAAGACTGAACTGCACACCCACTCTGGAGCCCCACATAATACCTGCCACCAAAGCTACGAAACCGGCCACAGACCAAACAATCAGCCAGATGGAGCGTAGTGGGATACCTACCGTCATGGCAGCCTGGTGGTCATCCGCCACGGCGCGCAGGGCCCGGCCGATCCGAGTGTACTGAAAGAACAGGGCCAATACGATGACCAAAATACCAGCTACCACTGCGGCGAAAACATCACTCTGCTGAATCATGATATCGCCAAAAAACCAGGCATCCTGAGGAATGCCCACATCCAGCTTGCGCACGTTGCCCGTCCAAAGAAATTCACCAAAGCCTTGCAGAAAATAGCCGATGCCAATGGTGGCCATAAATAGAATAATATCCTGCTGATTAACCAGTTTGCTCAACACCAGCCGTTCGATGCACCAGGCCAGCAAAACCATGATGAGAACGGTCAGGGGGAATGCCAGCCAAATCGACAAGCCGGCATCAAGCAAGCCACTGAAGTTCAGGGCCGCAAACAATACCATGACACCCTGGGCGAAATTAAACACCCCGGAAGCCTTGAAAATTAGCACAAAACCCAGAGCCACCAGTGAATACATAACCCCGGACATCAGCCCACCGATTACCACTTCAGCGAAAAACGATGGGCTTTTGGCGATTTCAAGAAAGGGGGCTATCAGAATGTTATAAAGCATATCCATATTTATTCAGTACCTAGTTTGCAACTCCAAGGTAGGCTTCAATGACATCCTTGTTATGGCGTATTTCATCGGGCTTACCATCAGCCAGTTTGCGCCCATAGTCCAGCACCACGATCCGACTTGACAATTCCATGACCACGGCCATGTCGTGTTCGATCAAGGCAATGGTAGTACCATACTGCTCGTTGATATCGAGCATAAAACGGCTCATATCCTGCTTTTCTTCCAGGTTCATACCCGCCATCGGTTCATCAAGCAGCAATAGCTTTGGTTCGGCAGCCAGTGCCCGACCCAGCTCAACCCGTTTCTGCAAACCGTAAGGCAAGCGACCGACAGGGGTATTGCGTATCGCCTGGATTTCCAGAAAATCAATAATAGTCTCGACAAATTCACGATTGCGGATCTCTTCCCGGCGGTTCTTGCCGATATAGAGCGCCTGGGCCAAGAGTCCGGCGTGCATATGATTAACACGACCGGTCATGATATTGTCGAGTGTCGACATACCTTTGAATAAGGCGATATTCTGGAAGGTACGAGCGATTCCGCGAGTGGCCGCATGATACGGTTTCATGGCCTTAACCACTACGCCCTCATAGGTAATGGTGCCTTTTTGTGGGTGATAAAAGCCATTGATGACATTGAGCATCGAGCTCTTGCCAGCACCATTGGGGCCAATAATCGCCCTGATTTCGTGTCGGCGAATATCAAAACTGATACTTTCCAGAGCTTGAACGCCGCCGAAAGACAAAGAAATATCATCAAGATCCAATATGACCTCAGTTTCAGCGGCCTCAGATCCAGCGCATGGTGTCGTACGGGTTGTCATTGATACGCGTCAGCTTCAGGCTGCACTGGAGATTTCCCGAATTTCAAGATCAGCAGATATCACCCCTTTACGGCCATCTTCAAAGGTCACTTCGGTATCCACATGGCAAACACCCTGCCCTTCGAATAGCGCATCAATCAACACTGCATATTTTTCGGCTATGACCCGTCGTCGCACCTTGCGGGTACGCGTCATCTCACCGTCATCAGCATCCAGCTCCTTATGCAGGATTAAAAAACGGTGAATCGTTGATGAAGCCAGTTTGGGATCTGCAGTCAGGTCCTTATTCACCTGCAGAATACAATCATTGACCATGCTATATACTTTCTCATGCCCGGCCAACTCCTGATAACTGGCGTAAGGGATATTCTCCCGCTCGGCCCAATTACCCACAGCATCCAGGTCTATGTTAACAAAGGCGGTGACAAAGCTTCGGTTATCGCCAAAACAAACCGCTTCTTTGATCTGAGGAAAGAACTTCAGTTTATTTTCGAGAAATTTGGGGGCAAACAATTCACCATTTGTCAGCTTGCCAACATCCTTGGCACGATCAATAATTCGCAAATGGCCGACCTGATCAAAGTATCCCGCATCACCGGTGTGCACCCAACCTTCTTCATCCTTGGTCTCCCGGGTTGCTTGTGCGTTCTTGTAATATTCAAGGAATACACCCGGGCTACGATACAACACCTCACCATTGTCTTGGATCTCGATCTCCACACCAGGCGCCGGCTTGCCAACGGTATCCGGAAATACCTCACCATCGGGCTGGATCGTGACAAATACGGCTGCCTCCGTTTGCCCATATAGCTGCTTGATATTAATACCCAATGATCGGTAGAAACTGAAAATATCCGGGCCGATGGCTTCACCTGCCGTATAGGCGAGACGAACGCGGGACAAGCCCAGGGTATTCTTCAAGGGTGCATAAATCGTCCATTCACCCAGCCAATAACGTACGCGGTTCAGGAAAGAAACGGGCTTGCCATCGAGGATATCAGAACCTACGCGACGGGCCACTGCAAGAAAATAATGGAACATTTGGCGTTTGATGATGCCTGCATCTTCCATCCGGATCATCACCGTGGTGAGCATATTCTCGAAAATCCGGGGTGGCGCAAAATAATAGGTAGGGCCAATTTCCCGTAAATCCTGCTGCACCGTCTGGGCACTTTCCGGGCAGCTGACACAAAACCCTGCACAATAGGACTGTGCGTAAGAAAACAGGTGATCACCAACCCAGGCCATAGGCAGATAAGCCAATACCTCTTCGTCTGCGGTCAGGTGCTCAAGCTCAATACCACTGCGTGCGGTTTTGACGAAATTATCATAACTTAACACTACCCCCTTGGGCCTACCCGTTGTGCCCGAGGTATAGAGAAAAACAGCGGCATCAACCCCTTTGCCTTGCTGACAGGAGTTGATAAAAAAGCCGGGATGCTTGTCCAGGTACTGCCGCCCTTTTTCCTGCACCACAGTAAACGCATGAATCCGGTCGGACCCGGTGCTGTATTTTTCCAAGCCCCGGGGATCATCGTAGATCAGGTGCTGTACCAGGGGGCAATGTTCCTGGATTTCCAGTACCTTGTCGATCTGTTCCTGGTCCTCTGCGATTACAAATCTTGCTTCAGCATGCTCAAGCACATACTGGATCTCATCCGCTACTGCATCTTGATAGGTCGGCACCGGAATACCACCAAGACATTGGGCTGCGGTAATCGACCAGTACAGCTGCGGTCGGTTATCACCGATGATGAGCAGTTTATCACCACGCTCAAACCCCAGAGCCAGAAGGCCACCAGCGAGTTGCTCTACCTCAGATTTAACCTCTGACCAGGTCCTGGTATGCCAGATACCAAATTCTTTTTCACGGATCGCAGGATGTGAGGCCAGTTGCTCAGCATTGCGCAGCAACAACTTCGGGAAAGTATCTGCTGCTGCACCTTCAGATGATGGCGTATCTTCGTTCAACAATCCTGAGGCTCCAACTGCGGTTTTAATTGATGTCACCAAGCTCCAATGGCGCGCCATTCTCGCACTGTTGCTAGGTGTTTCGCAAGCATTTCAGGATCTTGATTTTTTATAATGTTTACTATTTCTTTATTCTATGAAACAGCCGACACGACCATTCTGATAGACCGCATACAAGGTTACAATTCCTTCGGTCGCCGCTATTGAATAATGGCCTTGCTGATCCACACTGATCAGTCCGAATTGATAACCCAACTCTCGTGCCTGCTCTTCGATATGTGCCGTAGCCAACCCTAGCGCAAGGCCATTATCCACCCGATCAACGATACGTGGGGCAACAGCCAGGTTGACAATTTCTTCACCGGTGCCGGTACAAGATACCGCTGCAGTCGCACTGGCATAAGTTCCGGCAATGGTCGGGCTATCACCCACACGACCAGGATATTCCCTACCGACACCCCCGGTCGAGGTCCCGGCACAGAGCATCCCGTTTCGATCCACTGCCACTGCCCCCACCGTACCGTGACGACCAGCTAGCTGCTGCTCATACTCCACCCTTCGATGTGCAACCACCGGATCATAATCAGCCATACCTTGCTGGCGCGCGAACTGCTGGGCTTGTTGCCCGGATAAAACATGATTCTGCTGGTGACTGAGTCGCTCGGCGACTTCAATGGGATGACGCACACGCCGAATGTTTATGACTCCGGAAAATATTTTGCTGGCGCTATCGATCAAGGCAGCTGACAAACGGGCTTCACCATCTGCTTGTAACTTAGCGCCAGTGCCGGCATTGAACAAGGGGTCATCTTCAAGGGCCATGACTGCCGTCAACACGGCAGCACGGGCACCCTTGTCCATCAAAACCGCATGAGCACTCTCAACAATGGGTCGTAGGTGTTGCCCGTATTCTGTATAAGAAGCATGACCACCTTCAAAGCCGCCGCAACCACCGTGGATCACGATGACCGGTTGCGCTTGCATCAGCAGATAGCCCCTGCAAGCTGCTCACCTAAGCGTTTGATTTCGTCCATGTCCCCCGGATGAATGCCCCAATTCATCCACAGGTGATCATCCGCAGCTCGAGGCAAAACATGCATATGAAAGTGCATTACGGTCTGTGCCGCAGCCTTGCCATTGCATTGCAGCAAATTCAATCCCTCAGGGTTCAATACCTCACGGATAGCTTTCGCAACCTTAACCGCTGTTTGCGACACAGCGGCAATCTGTTCATCGGGGATACTGTATACATCCGGGTAATGGGCCCTGGGGATCACCAGAACATGGCCCGTATTGGCGGGATTGATATCCATAAAGGCCAGCGTCTGCTCGTTCTTATACAGTGA